>NZ_JBHSOW010000027.1:0-48401 GCF_042656405.1 Paenibacillus solisilvae
ATGCATGCAGCTGACGAATACTAATCGGTCGAGGGCTTATCCTACGCGTCTCATCGCAGATGAGCGCAGGGCTCCGGGATTTACGTGAAACCGTGACAACTCAGCTAAATGTAATCAATCGCAAAGGTTCATATCCAGTTTTCAGGGCGTAAAGCTTTGAGCACCGATCATGGGGCAACTCAAGATCACGTTTGGTGGCGATGGCGAAGGGGATCCACGCGTTCCCATCTCGAACACGACCGTTAAGCCCTTCAGCGCCGATGGTACTTGGACCGCAGGGTCCTGGAAGAGTAGGACGTCGCCAAGCACGAACAACCGACCGCAGTCATGCGGTCGGTTTTTTGTTGTTTGCTTCGGTTTTGAAATTTGTTTGTTTTCACAAAAATAAGAAGACATGCAATTAGTATAGTTTTTTTGGTCATGATTAGCATAGCCCTCTGATCGATTTAAACGCTTAGCGGTGATAGTAATTGATTTCTCTTGGTTGAATACGAACGATGCCATCTCTTCTTACTTTGCGGAGCTGCCTTAGTGATACTAGTCGAGGAGTCAGGAACCAGATATGCCAGCTGATTAAGCTAATCATCTGGGCTTCATTAGCCCAGGGATAGATAACACCGATTGCACATAGCCCTAGCCAGAGCAAATGACGATGCAGACGTCTGAACAGTGCGAGCTCAATATGTGAAATTGGAATATAACCTATCCACGGAGGTGAGAACCGCCAGTTCCAACGGCGGCTGTCCGGCTCATCGACACGAAGCAGAGTTAAGCGAATAATGGCAAAATGAATGATTTGTGTACAGACTATTCCAATCGCAAGAGCTATGGCCCCTTCCAGTCTATACATGAGCAGCTGGAAGAGCGTTAGAATCAGAATAATGAACAAATGGCTCCAGAGAGTTTCTTTTTTTATCGTTATTTTACGAATTAATTGGTACTGATATATAGTTGCCTTCTCTTGCTCGGCAAGTGTGCCTCTCATTTCTTTCAACATCCTTTCAAACCTACTACGACAATGTATCGGATGTTGACATTCATTTGTGAAGACCAACCTTGTGAAACAAGTACAAGCGAGGCATTCACCAAATGATTTGCAGCTACATAAGATGTAGGGCTATTTGAAATGGGCTATGAAACAAGTATAAGTTGCTAGACTTTGTGGCATAATAGAAGCAATGAGTTATTTTGATGCGAGGGTGAGGTGGATCGTATGGCAGAAGAAAGAGTGAGTAATTCATGTATTATCTGTGGTCATGACAAGCAGGAAGGGATTCGAATTGTAGACGAATTTATTTGCGAAACTTGTGAGGTTGAAATGGTCCGAACTGAGGTTCAGGATGCTAAGTATCCGTTTTTTATTCATCAACTAAAGAGAATATGGATTCAAAAAAATGCCTAACATCGCTAATCCAATTCAATATGTTCAAGAATGGTAAGTCCTTCCTAATCTCGAGACGCTGCAATGGCCGGGACGAAGAGGGACTTATTTTTTGGTTAGGATTGAATTATAGCTTGGCTAACATATAGGGTGAAGAAAGACTATAATGAAGAAAAACAATGATAGCAGAAGTTTTCGGAGGGAATAATTTCAATATGTACGAGGACATTATGGCTGCACACGCACCTTTATATGAAGCATTAATTCAATTATATCAATCGAAAGCCGTTAGCTTTCATGTTCCCGGTCACAAATACGGACAGATGCTGCGGCAGTTGCCGGGGGAAACTTACTCTAATACGCAATTTTTTCAATCTATTATGAACATTGATGTGACTGAGCTTGCAGGTACGGATGATTTGCATGCTCCCTCAGGAGTTATTGCACAAGCACAGCAGTTGGCTGCAAGATGCTTCGGAGCGGAGGAAACCTTCTTCCTTGTCGGTGGAAGTACATCAGGAAACATAGCGATGCTGCTTGCTGTATGTGAACCTGGCGATCAAATAATCGTGCAGAGAAATGCACATAAGTCTGTTTTAAATGGATTAGCGCTTGCAGGGGCGCAAGCGCTATTTATAATGCCGCAAACAGATCCGTTCAGTGGTCTTGAAGCTGCAGTTGAGCTAACTGTGGTGGAGGAAGCGCTTAAGAGGTACCCAGATGCAAAAGGGGTGTTTCTGACTAATCCTAGCTACTATGGCTTAAGTGTAGATTTGGAACCTTATGCTGCCCTTCTTCATAGGTATGATAAACTGCTCCTCGTTGATGAGGCTCACGGAGCCCATTATGGGCTGCATCCGGATTTTCCGACGTCGGCTCTGCAAGCAGGTGCTGATGCAGTAGTGCAATCCACCCATAAGACATTATCCGCGCTTACGATGGGGGCTATGCTTCATGTTCAAGGGGAGAGAATAGATCGTACAGCCCTTCGCTATGCATTAAGAATGATTCAAAGCTCCAGTCCCTCATACCCGATAATGGCATCCCTTGATATTGCCCGGGCACAGGTGGATACGATGAGTCCTAGCATGTTTAAGGATGGACTGGAAGCAGCTGCTTTATTCAAACAATGGGTAAGGGAAGAGTCCGCTGTATTTGATACTATTGAGAGCTGGCATGAATCTGAGCTAAATGTCCGAATGGATCCACTGCGAGTTGTATTGAAAGATGTAACAGGAACGTATACAGGATTTGAGCTGTTGGAGCGTTTGCAGGAATACGGCTGCTGGGCGGAAATGGCGGATTCTAAGACTATTGTCCTTATATTCGGTTTGGCGGCCTTAGAGGAAGACGTAGAGCGTTTAAAAGAGGCGCTGTCTGCAATAGCACTTTGCATTCCTTTAGAAAAACGTAAACAATTAGGGGCAGCTATTCGATTGACGGATCAAGTCTGCAAGATATCTGAACCGGTTGTGCTTTCGAGGCGTCCATTAAATAAGTCTCTTGTAGAAATAATAAATTTATCTGAATCAGTCGGGAGAAAAGCGGCAGAAGCGGTGATCCCTTATCCACCAGGAATTCCAATCGTATATACAGGAGAAATTATTTCTTCACGAACAGCAGCATGGATTGAGAATTTGTCGAAACAAGGGGCAAAGTTTCAAGCAGCAGCGGATTCGACAATGCGAACTATTGCTGTCATAAGAAATAGCTAGCGTTTACGCGAATGATTGGCTTTGTTATAGTAGGTGTATAAACATGACAGAGGGAGCACATGGATTGAAAAAAGGTTGGTTTTTCACAATTGAAGGCGGCGAAGGTGCCGGTAAGACGACTCTTATTGAACAGCTTGCGCAATATTTGACGGCACAAGGCTATCATGTTTTGACGACAAGGGAACCGGGCGGTATTCCAATTGCGGAGCAAATTCGCGGTGTTGTGTTGGATAATCGAAATACGATGATGGATGCTAGAACCGAAGCGCTTCTGTATGCAGCAGCTAGGCGACAGCATTTGGCAGAGAAAGTATTACCGGCGATTGCACAAGGGAAATTGGTTATCTGTGATCGTTTTGTAGACAGCAGTCTGGCCTATCA
The DNA here is from genome assembly GCF_042656405.1 of Paenibacillus solisilvae. Classification (NCBI taxonomy): domain Bacteria; kingdom Bacillati; phylum Bacillota; class Bacilli; order Caryophanales; family Paenibacillaceae; genus Paenibacillus; species Paenibacillus solisilvae. Next base: position 3,478 of record NZ_JBHSOW010000027.1, read on the forward strand.
GGGCTATGCTCGTGGATTGGGTATGGAAGAAGTGAAATCCATTAATGATTTTGCTATAGATGGCATGATGCCGGATTTGACGTTATGGATGGATGTATCACCGGAAGTCGGACTCTCCCGGATACATCAAGGGGAAGGCAGAGAGATAAACCGGCTCGATTTAGAAGGGATTTCTTTTCACAAAAGGGTCCGTGAAGGCTATATTGAAATATTGCAGCGCGAACCAGAAAGAATGATCAGAATAGATGCCGAAAAAGAGCCGGATGTTGTATTAAATGACGCTATTTCGATAATAAATAATCGAATTAAAGGATTACCTGCAACCGATGTCAAAATATAATAGGTAAGGCTGACATCAATTAATTTTGTATAAGCTTCATAAATGATGTTTATTCTTACGAATTACATTACATTTGCAAAACTATAAGGAGGGGTATCGATGAAATTAGTTATCGCGATCGTTCAGGATAAGGACAGCAATCGATTATCAAATGCGCTTGTCCGTGAAGGATTCAGAGCTACAAAATTAGCGAGTACCGGTGGATTTTTACGTGCAGGCAATACGACGTTTATTATAGGTATTGAAGATGAACGCGTGCATGAGGTCATGCAGGTTATTCGTGCTAATTGTAAGGTGCGCGATCAGCTTGTTTCGCCGGTATCTCCTATGGGAAGTACAACAGATGCATATATTCCTTTCCCAGTTGAAGTTCAGGTGGGCGGGGCAGCGGTATTCGTTGTTCCAGTTGAACGCTTTGAACATTTCTGATTGGGTGTGAACCATAATGAAAATTAACCCTGGCTGGCGTCCTCTTGGTCAGGACCGGACACGGACCGACCTGGGCTCAAAGCAGGTGCAGCAGCGGAATTTCGCTGATATTATGCAGCAGCAGGATGAGCAGCAATCGATTGAACACCTTCAGAGAAAGCTGCAGGATATTCAAATGCAAGGTGAGCGGCTTTCCCGCTCAATGACAGTACGAGAATTAAAGCTGTACCGCCAGATGGTAAAGCAATTCCTCGAGGATACGGTTAAGCGGGGAATAGGAATGAAAGAAACGCGCGGGTTTGACCGACGCGGCCGGACTAAACGCTATAAGTTGCTTGATGAGCTTGATTCGGCGCTTGTGGCAATGGGTGAAGAGCTGCTGGGCTCAGAAGAAGGGCGCCTGGAGCTCCTTCAGAAAATTGGCGACATTCGAGGCATTCTTATCAACTTATTCTTCTAATAAATGCCGGTACGGATTGCGAAAGGATAGACAATCATGAGTATCGCACAACTACCTGGACAGCAAAAGGCCAAACGTATTTTACAGCATGCGCTCAGCAGCGGTAAGGTTTCTCACGCCTATCTGTTTACAGGGCCGCCTGGCAGTGGAAGAATGGCGATGGCTAATGCATTTGCTAAAGCGCTTTTCTGCACAAGCGGCGGAGATGATGCCTGCGGGCATTGTCTGGAATGCCGTAAATTCGATCATGGCAACCAACCGGATCTGCATGTCGTAGAGCCGGATGGGGCCTCTATAAAAATTGATCAAATTCGTGAGCTTCAAAGGGAGCTTTCTTATAAAAATATTGGAACGGAAAGAAAAATCTACATTATCCAGCAAGTTGAAACGATGACGCTGCAAGCAGCCAATAGTTTGCTTAAGTTTCTTGAAGAGCCCCAGTCGCCTGTTGTTGCTATACTGCTGACCGATAATGGACAGGCAGTGCTGCCTACCATACGTTCAAGAACGCAGTGGGTGCCTTTCATGCCGCTTGTTCCCCATGATATGCTGCAGACGCTATCACAAGAAGGTGTGCCGCAGCTGCTTGCACGAGCCGCTGTCCATCTGGCTTCCGGTTTAAATGCATGTAGGGAAATCATCCAGCAGAATGGGTTTGCAGAAATGAGAAACGTAGTGATACAATTAGGCAAGGATAGTCTGACCCGATTCACCGCGGGGATGATATCTGCCCAACAGCACGTCTTTAAGACCGAGCTTGGTGAACAGCCGCAGCTGCTGTTATCAATGCTCGTTTTATGGTATAAAGACATGATTCATTTTCAATCCGGAAGACATGAAGCACTTGTTTTTATAGATCAGGTTGATTGGATCGGTAAACATGCATTTGGACGATCGGCGGATGGCTACGTGAAATGCATGGAGGCAGCACTCGAAGCAGGAAAACGAATACGCGCCCATGTATCGCCGCAGTTGGCGGTTGAGCAGATGCTAATCCGTATACAGGAGGTGTGATTTGATTGTATAACGTTGTTGGTGTCCGCTTTAAGAAAGCGGGTAAGATCTATTATTTTGATCCTGTTGAATTTCCTATCGATAAAGAGCAGCATGTTATCGTAGAGACGGCAAGGGGAATTGAATACGGTAAAGTCGTGGTCGGACAGAAGCAAGTCGGTGAATCGGATGTTGTCCTTCCGCTTAAGAAAGTGATTCGCATAGCTGGTGATAATGACGCGAAAATCGTCGATGAGAATAAATCCGCGGCGCGGAATGCTTTTGCCACATGCTTGGAAAAGATAAGAGACCATCAACTGAAAATGAAGCTGGTCGATGTCGAATTTACGTTCGATCGCAACAAGATCATTTTCTATTTTACAGCTGAAGGTCGAGTAGACTTCAGGGAATTGGTTAAGGATCTGGCCAGCGTTTTCCGTACCCGAATCGAGCTTAGGCAAATCGGTGTGCGTGATGAAGCGAAAATGCTTGGCGGTATCGGGCCTTGCGGCAGGGTACTATGCTGTTCTTCATGGCTCGGAGACTTTGAGCCGGTCTCAATCAAAATGGCCAAAGATCAAAACTTATCGCTTAATCCAACGAAAATTTCCGGTTTATGCGGCAGATTGATGTGCTGTTTGAAATATGAGCACGATAATTATGAAAGTGTACGTGAAGAATTACCAGCGATCGGTAAAATTGTCATCACCTCTTATGGGGAAGGCAAAGTAACTGGAATAAACGCAGGAAGTAAATCCGTATATGTACAGCTGTTTGAAGGCGGGAAGCCAAAGGAACTGCCGCTTGACGACGTTGTTATTAAGTAATTATCATCAATATGTCCGAAGCCGTATCGTCTTTGGGGTGAAAACTTGAGTAAAAAAGACATTTTTAGTCAAATTAGCGAATTAGAATTAAGTTCTGGTAATTTGCACAGCGAGCTTGGAACACTCAAGCAAAAAATTAAGACTCTTCTTGAAGAGAATAAGCGATTAAGCATTGAAAATCAGCAGCTTCGCAAAGTACTCAAACGGGAAACAGCAGATCCGATTCAGAAAGCTGAAGCTCCGCCTAAGATTAGTTCCGCGAGTCCCGCACCCATGGAAGCACCTCAACTGTCAGCGGATCAAGCTGCAGTGGGTGAAGGCTATGACAATCTGGCGCGCTTATATCACGAAGGGTTTCATATTTGCAATTTATATTATGGACATTTAAGAACGGAAGGCGATTGCCTATTCTGCCTCTCGTTTCTGAATAAAGATTAAAACGACAACAAGACCCTTGAAGGGTCTTGTTTGTTTTAGGCCAATAATGAAATTGCTTTGATCCAGTAGGGATGAATAACCTTGAATGTATGCGGCTTATTCGTTTATGCTGATGATAAACAAAGCAGCTGTTCAGGATTAAGATAAGGATGTGAAATGACTCTGGTATCAAAAAATGTAAATTTATTGCCAAACGAACGGCTGGACGACTTATTAACGTATGATCTTCACATTATACAAAGCCGTGAGGTGTTCAGTTTCTCTATGGATGCGGTATTATTGGCTCGCTTTGCTGGTCTTCCCCCTCGTGGAAGAGTGCTTGATTTATGTACAGGCAATGGAGTCATACCTATTCTGATGACGACACGCACCAATGCAATTATTGACGGTGTTGAAATACAACCGCGTTTAGCTGACATGGCACGCCGCAGTGTTGAGGCTAACGAGCTTGAAGAGCAGGTTCATATTTATGAAGGGGATCTTCGCAATTTCCATGAACAGGTTGGCCGTGGAATCTATGATGCTGTTACCGTTAATCCGCCTTATATGCCGGCAGGTTCGGGCGATCAGAACGAAAATGAGCATTTTGCCATGGCCAGGCATGAACGAAATGGCGGTTTAGATGATATTGTAGCGGCATGTGCAAGGCTTGTCCGAACCGGGGGGCGGGTATCCATGGTTCATCGCCCCTCAAGATTAATTGAAATTATGGAATCACTGCGTAAATGGAAGCTCGAGCCCAAACGAATCCGGTTTGTACATCCTCATGCTGAGGCGGAAGCCAATATGGTCTTAATTGAAGCAGCAAGAGATGGGAAGCCAGAGGTTCGGCTGCTTCCGCCGCTCATCGTCTATAATGAACAAAGACAATATAATGAAGAGCTCATGAATATGTACTACGGAGATAGACGTCCGGAAATGAGGGAAACATCATCATGAATGTTCAACAAAGTTTCAAGACATCGGCAAACGGGGAAGGAACGAACAATAGAGGAACGTTATATTTGGTCGGCACACCGATTGGCAATCTAGAGGACATCACCTTTAGAGCAATTCGTACTTTAAAAGAAGTAGACCTTATTGCCGCCGAGGATACACGCCAAACCCGTAAGCTGCTTACTCATTTTGAGATTTCGACACGGCTTGTCAGTTATCATGAGCATAATAAAGATGCAAGCGGCAGTGAGCTGCTTCGTCTGCTCGAAGAAGGCCAGTCTATTGCATTAGTCAGTGATGCCGGACTTCCAGCCATATCTGACCCGGGAGCAGATTTGGTCGCAGATGCTGCCAAGAGATCGATAGCGGTTGTTCCCATTCCGGGAGCCAATGCCGCTTTATCTGCGCTCATCGTATCCGGTCTGCCGACCGACCGTTTCCTGTTTGTCGGCTTTCCCCCGCGTGACCGAAAGCCTCTAAACATCTGGCTGGATCGTCTCTACAAAGAGAATGCAACAATAATATGTTATGAGTCGCCTCACCGAGTGGCGAAGACGTTAACCGCGATGCTTGAGAGGTGGGGAAATCGGCCGATCGCAATGATACGGGAGCTGACCAAGCGCCATGAAGAAGTTGTAAGAGGTCTGCTATCTGAATGTCAGGAGTGGCTTAAAGAACATCCGCCGCTTGGCGAATATTGCCTGGTTATTTCGGGAATTAGTACGGAGGAAGAACAGGAATTAAAGGATAATGACATTCCATGGTGGGCGGAACTTGCGCTTGAGGAACATGTCAACCGGTATGAATTGGAGACAGGGGATCGTAAAGAAGCAATTAAACGTGCTGCACTCGACAGAGGATTGCCGAAGCGGGATGTCTATAATGAAATTATGAGGAAATAAATGGACAAAAAAAGGCCTTCCTGATAAATTCTGGATCAGGAAGGCATCAAGGAGTATATAAAAGGTTAGAATTAGCATAGTTGGTAAATTGATTATAACCTAAATATTCCGATTTGTCTCTTATTTTGTTACAGGAGTTGGCATTTCGGATAAACATACGTTACAAACGATTTTACCTTTGAAATAAACAACGTTCTCAGCATTACCGCAGAAGATACAAGCAGGCTCGTATTTCTTCAGCATGATGCGCTCTCCGTCCACGTAAATCTCCAGCGCATCCTTCTCGCCAATACCTAGTGTACGACGTAATTCAATTGGAATAACAACCCGTCCCAGTTCGTCTACTTTCCTTACAATTCCTGTTGATTTCATCATGATCTATCAGTGCTCCTCTCATATTATGAATTCGTCATAATCCGACAAAGTTCTATCATTTCTTGTTTCTATAGTACCAACGTTTCCCATAAGTGTCAACCACGATTTATCGTGAGATAATGCTCATAATGCTTGCTAGAGCTATAGGGTCAAGGAATATTGCCGGCGATGACCGTACGACAATCGCTTGAGTTTTGGAAATAAATTTACGACATAATTCGACAATGATTATTATTTTTGTCGAATTATTGAACGAAGGAGAGAATCGTATATGATGAATCCGCATGTATTGGAAGAAGAGAAAGTTTTCAAAGATCCAATTCATAAATACATTTATGTGCAGGATCAAATGATTTGGGATCTCATTAACACAAGAGAGTTTCAACGGCTTCGGCGAATACGTCAGTTAGGAACATCCTACTTGACTTTCCATGGTGCCGAGCATAGCCGGTTCTCTCATTCATTGGGTGTGTATGAAATCACTCGAAAAATCATTTCACAATTTGAGCGCGGAGGCTACAGTGACTGGCCGAGAGAAGAGAGAATGGTAGCTCTTTGTGCTGCTCTGCTTCATGATATCGGACATGGTCCATTTTCTCATTCTATAGAAGAAGTTTTTGACACCAATCATGAAGATTGGACTTGTCGAATTCTGCTTGAATCTACAGAAATTAATCAGATTCTTCATAACTATGATCCATCGTTCCCTGAACGAATTGCAGCAGTTATCCGCAAAACATACGATAAACCAATCGTCATCAGCCTTGTATCCAGTCAAATGGATGCTGACCGTATGGACTACTTGCTCCGGGATGCATACTATACGGGTGTTAATTATGGAACGTTTGATCTTGATCGTATTTTACGTGTTCTCAGGCCGCATCAAGAACGCATCGTAGTGAAGGAAAGCGGCATGCACGCGGTTGAAGATTATTTAATGTCCCGCTATCAAATGTATTGGCAGGTTTATTTCCATCCGGTTACCCGGAGTTCAGAAATAATACTAAGACAAATATTTCGTAGAGCGAAAGAGCTTTATGGGGGTAATTATACATTTTCTTGGATGATTAAACCTTTTCAGGACTTATTTGAAGGTACATTGGATGTAAAGTCCTATACCTTGCTCGATGAAGCTCTTGTACAGACCGTGTTTTCGCAGTGGATGAACGAATCTGATGAATTATTATCTGATCTATGTGAAAGATTTCTCAATCGTAGGTTGTATAAATATGTAACCTTAGACGATGCAGAAGAAGGGCTTTGGGATGAAATCAGTGACCAATTTCTCTCGATAGGCCTTCGTCCTGATTACCATCTGGAAATCGACTTTCCTTATGATTTGCCTTATGATGTATACCGTTCAGGTTCTCCAGCATCTTCACACGGAAAAGAGGAGAAACCTCCAATTCTGCTGCTTGATAAGGAGAATCGGCTGTCCGAAATATCGGAGAGATCCGATATCATTCGTTCCATTACAGGCCTGCATCAGGGTAAGTATCATTTATATTACCCGGAAGAGCCTCTAATTGAATCAGCACACAAGCTGAAGCCGCATATTCGCGAATTATTTGGTTTATTGTAGAAAGGAGTTTGCAATTACTTATGTTAATCGACACACATACACATTTAGATGCGCATCAATTCGACGAAGACCGCGCAGAAGTCATCGAAAGAGCGCGGGCTGCAGGTGTACATAAGCTCGTTAATATCGGCTTTAACCGAGAGACGATACCGACAACGATGGCATTAGCTGAACAATATGAGTTTATCTATGCGGCGGTTGGCTGGCATCCCGTTGACAGCATTGACATGCTGCCGGGAGATTTAGAATGGATCGCATCCCTATGCGATCATCCCAAAGTGGTTGCAATTGGTGAGATTGGGCTTGATTATCATTGGGATACGTCACCTAAGGATGTGCAGCAGCGTGTTTTTCGCCAGCAGATCCAATTGGCCAAGCAGAAGCGCAAGCCGATCGTCATTCATAACCGGGATGCACATGAGGATGTTGTCCGTATATTAAAAGAAGAGGACGCGAAAGATGTCGGCGGCATTATGCATTGTTACTCGGGCAGCTGGGAGACGGCTAAGAAATGCTTGGACATGAACTTCTATATTTCATTTGGCGGACCGGTCACGTTTAAGAATGCCAGGGTCCCAAAAGAAGTGCTTTCAAAAGTTCCGCTCGACCGTATTCTTATCGAAACAGACGCGCCTTATTTGGCCCCTCATCCGCATCGCGGAAAACGAAATGAATCTGCTTTCGTCCGTCTTGTAGCAGAAACTGCAGCTGAAATTACAGGCAAATCTGTGGCCGAAATTGCGAAAATAACGACTGAAAATGCACTGAAATGTTTTGGTATTCGATGAAAAACGATATGAAAGCAAGGATTTGGGAGTATACAAGTGAAAAAACTAATCTTTAATCAATAAATTGATTGTTTTTCACGTGATTTTCCTTAAAATTCGTTAAAATCGTCATTAATCTCTTCTTTACAATGTGGAGTAAAAGACGGTATCATTCATCTCAGAGCTTATAACTTTTCCAAATAAACGCTTAATCTCCGTGATCCGGAGAGCGGGGGAACCAAATATTGAAACAGTTTGTATCAAAGCTGGAGTAGATGTTGTTGAATTCTTCTAGGGGTGAATTTCGCGAACACGCAGGAGCAGTATACTGGTGTCAGAACGAATAGGGCGACTCTCTTTGCCCGAATCCGACAGCTAACCTCGCAAGCGTAAATAAGAGAGATCTTCCTCGTGTATTTAATCCATGCTACCTGATTTTATGGGAAGCCACGAAACAGATCCTCTGTCGTCGGCTTCTTTTTGTTTGAATAATGCGTAATCTGACGACATAGGGTGTATCATGGAGGAGGACACTGGGAAGATAGAACTGCGTGCCTGCACGCTAAATTCTATAGTCGCGTCTAGGGTCTTATGTAACACTATGGCGGCGGGGCTATGTAGGGAGGACCGAAGAAGTGGGAGCACTCCAGCTTAAGGATACCCATGGTAAACGATCATCCAGCATGTCTTTCGCATTGCGATGGAAGCATGAGAACGTGCGTTTAATTGTACTAAGCGCTCTGATCTCAATCGCTATGACTTTCATGTTTCTGGTGTTGTTGTACGGAACGGCTGACAAGCACGTCTCCGTAGTATTGAATGGACGAGAAAGCATTGTTTCGACAAAACAATGGGTCCTTCAACGCCTACTGGATGAACAAGCCATCACGATTGGAACTTATGATAAAGTTTCGATGCCGCTTAACAGCGGTGTCAAAGACGGTGACCGCATCATTATCGATCAAGCGGTACCTCTTGTAGTGAAGGCAGACGGCAAGGAAAGAACGTTGTACACGACAGAAAGAACGGTACAGGCGGCGATCGATCAAGCTAATATATCGGTACGCAGCCAAGATAAAATAATGCCTCCTTTGAATACCGCTGTTGAGCCGAATATGAAGGTTTCCGTTACTCGGATCGATAAGAAGTATTCAGAGAATGCATTCAAAGTTCCCTTCTCGATTGTGAAGAAGGAAGACCCTAAGCTTGCAAAGGGTAAGGAAAAGCTTGTACAAACCGGTAAAGAGGGTATGGTCATAAAACGGTTTGAGAGTGTTTTTGCAGATGGTGTTCTGGTTTCCCAGACGCTGGTCACCAAACTTACGCATTCGCCATCAGTGAATCAGGTCGTTGCTGTAGGCACGTTGAAGGAAGAGCCGAAGGTGACCGTATTATCGGCAAAAACAGCAAGTGTTACTACATTGACCAAACGCGGCGTGAAATTCAGCGCTAAGAAGGTTATCAAGAACGTAACGCTAACTGCTTATTCTGCAGGTGTTCAATCGACTGGGAAGAGTAAGAGCCACCCCGAATACGGCATTACAGCATCGGGCTCACGCGTTCAAGAAGGACGTACGATTGCGGTTGATCCGAGGATCATACCGATCGGCTGGTGGGTGTATATTGAAGGGATCGGCTTCCGTCGTGCCGAAGATACGGGAAGTGCGATCAAAGGCAATAAAGTTGACGTTTATTTCGATAGTGAATCATATGCTGAAAAGTTCGGGTTGAAGCGGGGATATACCATCTACGTGCTCGGTCCTAAGAAACCGGAATCACTTTAGCAGATAGGCTGTGATTTATTCATATCGTAATTTGAACGTAAATATGCCATCATAAGAAGAGGCGATGCCTCTTCTTTTTGTATGTTTGTCTGAAGGGAAGGAATGGACTTCCATGATTAAAGAAATCATTGTAGTAGAAGGCAAGGATGATACCGTCGCCATCAAACGGGCGGTTGAAGCAGAGACGATAGAGACCGGCGGATCAGCCATCGGACAGGCGGTTTTGAAACGTGTCGAACTTGCCCAGCAGCGGCGAGGTGTTATTATTTTCACCGACCCTGACCATGCAGGTGAACGTATCCGCAAAATTGTGGCTCAGCGTGTCCCTGGCTGCAAGCATGCTTTTCTCCCACAGGAGGATGCGCTTTATAAAGGCGACATTGGGGTCGAGAATGCTTCCCCGGAAGCGATTCAAAGGGCGCTTGCCAATGTGCGTACGGAAGTTATAGAAGGAAGCGCTGGCGACGCTGAAATTACAGGTGAGGATCTTATGCGGGCAGGACTGCTCGTTCATCCAAGTGCGGCGGACAGACGATTGCGGATGGGTAATCTGCTTGGCATCGGTTATGCGAACGGCAAACAGTTTTTTAAGCGATGCTCCATGTTTCGCATCACGCGTGAGGAATTCGATCTGGCGCTTGAACAGATGGAGCGGGAGACCGAAGGAGGCACTCCATGAGTGAAGGGCTGAAGGTGCATGCCAATGTGGCGACACCTAAACAAACGAACGACATTATCAAGAAATACGGATTTAAATTCAAGAAAAGTCTTGGTCAGAACTTCCTGATTGATCAAAATATATTGAAAAATATCGTAGCTGCAGCTGAGCTCGATGAAACTAAAGGTGCGCTGGAGATTGGTCCGGGAATTGGGGCTCTGACGCAGGAGCTTGCTCAGGCAGCAGGACAAGTAACAGCTGTTGAAATCGATAACCGGCTCATTCCTATTCTGCGTGATGTGCTCTCAGGAGTGCCTAACGTTCATGTGGAACATGGAGATGTGCTCAAGTTAAATCTTAAAGAACTCATTGATGCCCGTTTTAAAGGATTGACAGGTGTTAGTGTAGTCGCCAATTTGCCTTATTACGTCACGACACCGATCCTAATGAAGCTTCTGGAAGAGAAGCTTCCGCTTGAACATATCGTGGTTATGATTCAAAAGGAAGTCGCTCAACGCATGGCGGCAAAGCCAGGCGGCAAGGAATATGGCAGCTTAAGCGTTGCGGTTCAGTACTATTGTATACCTGAGCTTGTGTGCATAGTGCCGCATACGGTGTTTATTCCTCAGCCTAATGTAGATTCAGCGGTCATTAAACTGTCTCTGAGGGACAAGCCAGCTGTAGACGTAAAAGATGAAGGTCATTTCTTCCGTACGGTTCAGGCTTGCTTTGCGCAGCGCAGAAAGACGATTGCTAACAACCTTACGGCCTACGTGGGTAAAACCAACCGCGAGCGCCTCGGACCGCTCCTTGAGAGCTGCGGCATAGATCCGACCAGACGCGGTGAGACGCTTTCCTTGGATGAATTTGCGGCGCTTAGCCGAGCATTAATTGAAGCGGGTCTCCCCGGGTGAAAAATATTGACCAAAGAAATTTGAAGCTGTTTCAGCGCTCAACGGTTATTGCCGTGATGGCGTTGCACAGCTTTTTTCTGCTTTCTGCAGATTAATATCCTCTCAAGTATAAGTAACCATTTATTTGCAGGCCGAATAAATGAATTTTGAAACGCACCAAATGCCCTGTCCGCCCATAGGATAAACGAAGAGGTGATTTGCCCATGAAGCAAGGGGACCTGGTCGTCCGCAAATCGTATGGCGGGGACGTCCTTTTTCGTGTTGCAATAATGAATGAGCAATCTGCTATACTAAAGGGTACGGACTATCGGCTGCTTGCAGACGCGCCGATTCCTGATTTGTCGGTCGTTCCCGATCCTGAATTCACAGGGGCGGCAAGGCAGGTTCGGATCAAAGTAAACGAGTCCATGCAGCGGGTACAGGAGCAGCGGGATAAACAGGTAGCGCACAACGAAAGTCCACTGCGGAGGGCAATGAACCAAAGTCAGCCGTATTTTGAAGTACCCGGTAAAGTGCTTCATCTTGATGGAGACGGGAATTACATGAAAAAAAGCATGCAGTTATACACTCAGATGCGCGTTCCTGCTCATGGACTTCACGTGCATGAATCCCAAATGGCTGATGTCGTATACCGTCTGCTGCCGCAAATCAAGCCTGACATTATCGTCATAACCGGCCATGATGGAGTATTGAAAACAAGGAATGAGGGAGATTTACAAAGCTTGTCCAGCTACAAGAACTCTCAAAACTTCGTCAATGCCGTACACGTGGCCCGTGAATACGAGAAGAACAGAGATGGACTTATCGTTGTTGCTGGCGCTTGTCAGTCCCATTATGAGGCGCTTCTAAAGTCTGGGGCTAATTTTGCCAGCTCACCAGGCCGCGTGCTGATTCATGCCTTAGATCCTGTTTATGTTGCAATTAAAGCGAGTTATACGTCGATTAGGGAGACCATTAACTTAGCGGATGTCATTCACGGTACCATTAGCGGGATTGATGGTGTGGGTGGAATTGAAACTTTAGGGATGTATCGCGTCGGATTGCCAAAACCGCAAACATTAACGGGTGTGAAGTCAACCGTATAATATGCCTCGTCCTGGGCAAATTATACACAGTTCCTGAAAAATAGGTTTTTGTTTGTTGACAATCCGTTAACTTCGCTGTTATAATTATAATTTTTTGACAAACCACCTCCTTTTGGTTATAATGGACAAGGAAAGAGGTGGTAGTGGACAATGGCAAAAAATGCGCTATTGGAGATCAAACGCAGTTTGGAAGCCCATGTCGGCGCCAAAATACGTCTTCGGGCTAATGGTGGTCGCCGAAAGACTGTCGAACGCACCGGAGTGTTAGAAGAAATCTACCCTTCTGTATTTATTGTCAAGCTTGACCAGGAGCAGCATGCGTTTAAGCGTGTCTCCTACAGCTACGCGGATATTTTGACCGAATCGGTTGAAGTAATGGTCGATAGTGATGACGGTCAAGTGCGCATTACGTATATGCAATAAAAGCAAGTTTAAGCCATATGTTACAAGCACGGTCAATAATTGATCGTGCTTTTTTTCTGTCTGCAGAATGACTGCGTCCTGCTTTCGCATTGAAATGGGCTGGTGCATGAACTTAGCAGCGGAGAGCATACTACATTTAACTTACGATGCTAAGGAGGTTCATCTCATGAGTCGCAAACGGAGAAGCTTTATGAGCGAACAGTTGAAGAATGAGTTAGCGAAGGACTTAGGGATCTATGAAACGGTGCAGCGTGAAGGTTGGGGAGGTATTAAAGCGAAGGATGCCGGTAATATGGTGAAGAGAGCGATTCAGATCGCCGAAGAGGCAGCCGCTAAGCAGTATGAGCAAACCAAGCAGCATACACAGACACAAGCGTACGCGCAGCAGCAGCCTCGGTACCCGCAGCAGCAGGCACAATCCCAGTTCAGTACGACGGCAGCGTCGCATCAGGTACAGCAGCCGGCCGCTTATCGGCAGCCGCAGGTACAGCCTATGGCCGCTCGGGCACCGGTTTCTTCTGTTTCGGCAATCCCGCCTTATATGGCGCAAACAGGTCAATCCCAGCAGCACGCTCAATATCAGCAATAACAAAGTCATTCGGCGGTTGTCATAAATGGATAACAAAGGTTAAAAGGCTAAGATGATGAGACCGGGTTAATCGGCATCTCAGAGGTCATCTTAGCTTTTCTTATGACCTTTTGTTATAATATGTGAAGTTTAATGATAACGAGCGGGTGAATCGGATATGAAAGTCTATGAAAAAGCGCCAGCGAAAATCAATTTGCTGCTCGACGTCATACGCAAACGCGAAGACGGATTTCACGAAGTAGAAATGATTATGACTATGGTTGATTTAGCAGACCGTCTTGAGATGGAGGAACTGCCTCGGGACACCATTATTATATCGAGCCAGGCGGGTTATATCCCGCTTGATGAGAAGAACTTAGCTTTTCAGGCTGCAAGGCTTATTAAAGACCGCTATGACGTCCGTAAGGGGGTCTATATCCATCTGGACAAAAAGATTCCCGTTGCAGCAGGGCTGGCTGGCGGCAGCAGCGATGCCGCTGCGGCACTGCGCGGATTGAACCGGTTGTGGGGGCTTAATATTCCGGAAGAAGAGCTCTGTACATTAGGGGCGGAGCTGGGCTCTGATGTACCCTTCTGCGTAACAGGGGGAACCGCCATTGCTACAGGCCGGGGAGAGAAACTGGAACGAATCAGCAACCCTCCGCAGTGCTGGGTGGTTTTGGCCAAGCCTCCCATTAATGTTTCGACTGCGGATGTTTATGGAAAACTGCGTGCAGCAGAATTGAAATCCCATCCGTCTACAGCAGCTATGGTTTCCGCTATTTCGCGCGGTTCCTTCTCCAGCATATGTGATCATCTAGGAAACGTATTGGAATCGGTTACTCTCTCTCTATATCCTGAGGTGATGCAGCTAAAAGAAAGCATGCAGCGTTTAGGAGCTGATGGGGTGCTGATGTCCGGCAGCGGACCTACTGTTTTTGGGCTGGTGAACAAGGAAGCAAAAGTATCTCGAATTTATAATGGGCTTCGTGGTTTTTGCAAAGAAGTATATGTGGTAAGAATGCTAACATGAATCTGACGTTTTTCTTGATTAAATCCGTATAAAAATGATATATTGTCTATATATTATTCGGATTTAGCTGGGGGGAGAACGACTTGAAGAAGTTGAAACGAAGCGCAAGGTTAGTAGAAATGACGCAGTACCTACTTACACGCCCCCATACGTTAATTTCCCTAACAGCATTTGCTGATCGTTATCAATCTGCAAAATCGTCAATAAGTGAAGATTTGGCGATCATCAAAGAGGTGTTTGAGGAAGAAGGGCTTGGAGAGCTGAACACCTTAGCCGGTGCTGCGGGCGGAGTTAAATATACACCCAAAATGAGCAAAGCCGAGGCGCTCATGAATATGAATCATATATGCCGTCAACTAGAGCAGCCCGAGCGGGTTCTTCCTGGCGGTTATTTGTATATGACTGATATGCTGGGGATGCCGGGATTGCTCGCTGATGTTGGACGTATGTTTGCCACTGCATTTGCTGCGGCTGATGTTGATGTGATCATGACCGTGGAGACGAAAGGGATTCCTCTTGCTTATGCAACAGCCGCATGTTTGAACCTGCCGGTCGTTATCGTTCGTCGTGATAATAAAGTGACGGAAGGCTCGGCGGTTAGCATCAACTACGTATCCGGCTCGAATAAACGCATTCAGACGATGTCTCTAGCCAGGCGTGCTCTTAAAGAGCAGGCGCGCGTGCTTATCATAGACGACTTTATGAAAGCTGGCGGTACGATCCAAGGCATGATGGATCTGCTATTCGAGTTCAATGCTAAGGTTGCAGGCGTGGGTGTATTCGTAGAGTCAGGGGAGCTTGGAACCGAAGAGAGGCTGCTGGAAGACTATGTATCGCTGGCTAAGCTGACTGCGGTAGATTTGAAAACAAAGCACACGACGATTGTACCGGGGAACTACTTTGATTGATAAGAAATTAGGCATTAACAGGATCATGGTTACGAGGGTTGACTTCGTACAACTTAACTCACTGGAGGCATACTAATGAAATTACAACCCCAAATCATAGCAACGGACAAAGCGCCAGCAGCAATCGGGCCATATTCGCAAGCGATTAAACTTGGCAATTTGTTGTTCACTTCCGGCCAAATTCCGCTTAATGCAAACGGAGAGCTGGTTGAAGGCGGTATTGAAGAGCAGACGCATCAGGTTTTCCAAAACCTTAAAGCTGTTCTCGCAGAAGCTGGAGCAACGCTGGCTGACGTAGCCAAAGCGACGGTGTTTATCAAAGACATGAACCAGTTTGCAGCGCTTAACGCAATCTACGCTTCATACTTCGGAGATCATAAACCGGCACGCTCAACCGTTGAAGTGGCGAGGCTTCCCAAAGATGTCCTTGTCGAAATCGAGCTCATTGTAGCGATATAAGTCGAATAAAATCGAATAGTTTTCAATTGAAAAAAATATTTTTAGGAATGCTATATATTTTACAAAATCATGAAGGAATTTGCTTCAGAATGTGGAATTATACACCAAGTCTTCGAGAGGCAAAGGTGGTGAACACAGATGCAAATTACCGATGTCAGACTCCGCCGTGTAAATTCTGAAGGTCGCATGAAGGCCATCGCTTCCATTACCATTGACAATGAGTTTGTCGTTCACGATATCCGAGTGATTGACGGCAACAATGGAATGTTTGTAGCAATGCCAAGTAAGCGGACGCCAGATGGAGAATTCCGTGATATCGCTCATCCGATTTCTTCGACAACCCGTGAGAAGATCCAAGCTGCCGTACTCGCCGAGTACGAGCGTGCAGCCACGGAGGAAGAAGTGATCGAAGAAGGAGCCTAGTTTGACGATATTCGGAGTTCATGAATCGGAATGAAATGAACTAAACATGTCCATATCTTGGTTTGTAAAGAAAAGAGAGCCCCTGGGCTCTCTTTTCTTTTGCCCATGAATAGGCTATATTCAGTAGAGCATTTACAAGATCTTTCGTTTAAGCTAGGAGGAAATGACAGTGAAGGTTATGGCAATTGTGCTGGCTGCCGGACAAGGCAAGCGTATGAAATCCAAACTATATAAAGTTTTGCACTCGGTATGCGGTAAGCCAATGGTGGGACATGTGCTGCAAACGGTTAAAGAAGCTTCCTGCGAGCGGACAGTTGTTGTCGTGGGGCATGGAGCGGAAGCGGTTCAGTCTTATATCGGCGACGGCGCTGAATTCGTTCTTCAGGAGCAGCAGCTTGGAACAGGCCACGCGGTACAGCAGGTAGAGCCGCTGCTTGGCGGGGAGTCAGGCACGACGGTTATTTTGTATGGAGATACCCCGCTAGTGACAGCAGAGACCATTGGGGCTCTCCTCGAGCTGCATGCAGCGCAGAAGCTGGCAGCGACGGTCCTGACTGCGGTTGTCCCTAATCCCCAAGGGTTAGGCCGAATTATCCGCGATGAAGCAGGGCAAGTGATGCGGATCGTGGAGCAAAAGGACTGTACGCCAGAACAAGCGGCGATTACGGAAATTAATACGGGCATGTACTGCTTCGATAACCGCAAATTGTTTGAGGCATTGAAGCAAGTAACGAATAATAATGCGCAGGGCGAATATTATTTGACCGATGTTATGGAAATATTGAAAAAATCCGGTCAATCGATCGGTGCCTACTGTGCACCTGATTTCGCTGAAGGTATCGGTGTGAACGATCGCGTAGGCCTTGCTGAAGCAGAGCAACTGATGCGTGCACGTATCGTGCGCAGGCACCAGATCAACGGCGTTACGGTCATCGATCCGGCAGCCACTTATATAGAGGCTGATGTTCGTATCGGTGCAGATACGATTATTTATCCAGGAACAGTCCTTCGGGGCAGTACGGTAATCGGAGAGGATTGCATCATTGGTCCACAGGCTGATATTACAGATACGATTATCGGCAGCAGCGTAACGGTGAAGCATTCCGTAGCTGCTGAATCTATTATCGGCGATGAGAGTGCTGTCGGACCTTACGCCAATCTGCGTCCGGGCTCGAAGCTTGGCGTCGGTTGTAAAGTCGGTGATTTCGTAGAGCTTAAGAATGCCGAGCTTGGCGATGGAAGCAAAGTTTCTCATCTGAGCTATATAGGCGATGCCAAGGTAGGAAAAGAGGTTAACATCGGCTGCGGCGCAATTACGGTCAATTATGACGGGTACAATAAGTCGTTTACGGAGATCGGCGATCATGCATTTGTCGGAAGCAACGTCAATTTGATTGCCCCGGTGAAAATCGGAGACGGTGCCTATGTTGTAGCGGGCTCGACGATTACGCATGATGTAGCTGAAAATGACCTGGCTATTGCCAGAGAGCGGCAGGTAAATAAGCCTGGCTACGCAGAGAAGCTGCGCTCAAGAGCGAAGGCGAAGAAAGAAAGGCAACAAAAAGAGTAATTACGAATGAAAGAGACGGGATTTCGGTCAGAGCCATGGACCGGGATACCCGTCTTTCGTTTAATAACCCGCTGGATTGGGTAAGAATATATGGTAGATCGTTTATATCACGAAGTGCGATTCATTTGAGCACCGTGGGATGAGGCAGAGGGCGCAAAAAACTTGGCTTATGCTTTTTGTTTAACGTACCTCGGTACCGGAGCAGAGCACGCAAAAACTTGTAGGAGGATTCCATTATGGCGATACTTTTCAAAGCAGAAGAACGGACGGCAGGTACACGGGGAGAGCTTAGGAAGTTACGGCAGCAAGGAATAATCCCGGGAGTCGTATACGGAACAAAGCTTGGTAATCCGGTTAGTATTTCAGTCAATGAGAAGGAGTTAATGGCGCTTCTGCGCTCGCATCCGCATGCCCTTCTGGATCTGGATGTTCCAGGAGCAGGTAAACAGCCGGTGATGCTGACAGAAGTACAGCGTGACTCGTTGTCACGGAGTGTGCTCCACATTGATTTTCATCAAATTAATATGAACGAAACCGTTAAGACACCGGTACGAATAGAACTTACAGGCGATTCGCAAGGCGTAAGGGAAGGCGGGATCCTGCAAGCCTTGCTTCACGAGCTTGAGGTGCACTGCCTCCCAACCGCAATTCCAGATGTCATTGAAGTCGATATCTCTGGGCTGCAGGTCGGCGAGACTCTGCTGGTCAAAGATATAAAGCTTCCAAATGGGGTGACGACGAAGCTGGATACCGAACAGCTTGTTGTGACCATCCTGGCGCCGCAGAAAGAGCTTACGGAAGCGGAGGCTGCCGATCAGGCAGTTGAAGCGGAGGAGGCTAAAGAGCGGGCGGAGGATGCAAGGATGGAAGTTCATACTTCTGAATAAGTGTGCAAGGGGGCTGCCAACGTGCAGCCCTTTTACTTTTTTTCAATATCCGGGACGTGAAACAAAGGTAAATTGACTCCGGTTGTAGAACACATTATTAATCTTAATATACTCAGAACAGTACAGCTCCACGAAGCCAATATCGCTATGCTCGCTGCCCCAATAGATCTGAATAGGTACCTGATGCTCGTAATGATCCTTGAAGTGAAAGTCATCGAAAATCAATTGACCGTTGACGTACATTGAAACTCTCCTTTTGTGTACGAAGTTCGGCAAACCGCCGCCTCTATACATATGACAATTGAGAATGAAGATTCGTTGCATAGCAACATTTTTTATTTTGTGTACAATATAGAAGATGGTAGTAAGCAAAGCTGCTTCCAGCCGGAAGCGCATTATAATTTAGGAGCTGACCTGCAGCATGAAATGGATTGTCGGATTAGGCAACCCCGGCACCGCATACCAAGGAACGCGTCACAATGTCGGATTCATGGCGGTTGATGCGCTTGCGAAGCGATGGGGAATAAAGGTTACGCAAAGTAAGTGTAAGGGACTTCTTGGGGAAGGGAATGTGGGAGGCACGAAGGTAGCGCTGATCAAGCCGATGACCTATATGAACTTGTCCGGGGAGACGGTTCGGGGATTTATGGATTATTTTAAAGCCGATCTTGAGGAAGCGATTATCGTCTATGACGACCTTGATACCGAAGTTGGCAGGATCCGTCTCCGCTACCAGGGCAGCTCCGGCGGCCACAATGGAATTAAATCCATTATTCAGCATACCGGGACACAGCAGTTCAACCGTGTGCGAATGGGAATCTCCAGACCCCAGCCTGGGATGAATATAGCAGACTATGTGTTATCGAACTTCCCCAAGGCCGAATCTGATCGATTATCTGCCATGGTGGAGGATACTTGCGATGCCATTGAGTTTGCGCTGAAGAATCCGTTTGAACAGACAATGGCGAAGTTCAATCGTTAAATTTGATCCGATCCGGGCATACTAAGGGTATAACAGACTCTTAGGAGGCATACATATGGCTGTAAATTATATTTGCCGGCATTGCAAGACGTCGATGGGATCAATCGACAGTGCGCAGATAACGGAATCACAGCTCGGTTTCCATTTCTTGACCCTTGAAGAGCGCAGCGATATAATAGCGTATAATCCAAACGGTGACGTTACCGTCAAAGTCGTTTGCGATTATTGCCGGGAAGCGATTGAAAGTAACCCCGAGCTGCTGCTAGTATCCAGTCCTTTACAATAAAAGGATGCTTGCCTGAATAGTAAGAGAGCCTAGGCGCACGGCCGAGGCTCCTTTTGTGACGGCTTCGATCGAAGTCGTCACCATGATATTCCGTGCCTGTGGAATGAAACGAGGTGCCTGTGCATTGAAAGCATTACTAGAGGCTTACGCCGCAGATATGGACTATCAATCCATCGTATCTGGAATAAGAAAAGGAATGCGGGAGCAGCTGATCTCCGGACTCGCCGGTTCATCGAGGCAAGTGATGATTGCCGCCTTGAAGCGGGAGCTTGAGCAGCCGCTGCTGGTTGTCACGCATAATATGTTCGCAGCGCAGAAGATCGCCGAGGACCTAGTGGAATGCTTATCCCCGGATGAAGTACTGCTTTATCCAGCGAATGAATTAGTTGCCGCCGAAGCGGCTATATCAAGCCCGGAGATTCTTGCGCAGCGGATGGATGTGCTTATCCGATTGTCGCAAGGGTATCGCGGGATTGTTGTCGTGCCTTTCTCGGGGGTTCGGCGATATCTGCCTCTGAGCGAGGTTATGGCATCGTCTCGGATCGAGCTGAATGTAGGTCAATTGCTGCCAATGGAAGCGTTTTTACGTCAAATGGTCGAGCTTGGTTATGTGCGCGTCGAGAAGGTCGAGGGAAAAGGGGAAATGAGCGTACGCGGCGGCATTGTCGATCTCTATCCGCTGACCACCAGCCATCCCTACCGAATCGAATGGTTCGATGACGAGATTGACTCTATTCGAACATTCGATCCTGCGGATCAACGTTCGCTTGAGAAGCTTCAGAGCTATATCATTCCGCCATGCCAAGAACTGACGGCGGATCAAACCAGATTTGAGAATGCCGCGCAGCAGGCCGCAGAACGTTTGGAGCAGCAGCTGCAGAAAATGACAGACCGCGTAGCTAAAGATAAGCTTAGAGCAGAAATTGGCCAAGAAATCGATAAGCTCCGCGACCATCAGTATTTTCCGGAAATCTATAAATATATTTCATTGCTCTACCCGGAGCGTCAGACGCTCTTTGATTATTTGCCAAAGGATACGCTGCTTATTTATGACGAGCCGACACGGCTTATCGAGACGGGCCGCCAGTTGGAGCGGGATGAAGCCGAATGGGCGACGCATTTGCTATCGAACGGTAAGGCACTTCCAAGTCTGCCGATTGCCAGGCCTTCGGATGAGGTTCTCTATCACCGTCCATTCCCGACTTTGTTCCTGTCTTTGTTCCTGAGACAGATTCCGCATACGCAGCCGCAGAACATTCTGAATGTGGTTTGCCGTTCGATGCAGAATTTTCACGGGCAGATGAATGTGCTGAAGACCGAGATGGACCGCTGGCGAAAAGCCGGTGCAACGGTCATGATGATGGCGGGCAGCGCCGATCGTATGGAACGGATGCGCCGTGTCCTCGACGATTATGGAATTGAGCCCCCGGCACTGATTGAGGGTAATCTGCAAACCGGCTTTGAGCTGCCTTCCATTCACTTGATTGTTATTACAGAGGGTGAGATGTTCTCTCAGAAGCAGCGTAAAGCCCGCCGGATGGATAAGAAAATCGAAAATGCCGAGCGGATTAAAAGCTACACCGAGCTGAAGGTGGGCGATTTTGTCGTTCATCAGAACCACGGTATAGGCAAATATATTGGGATTGGCACGCTTGAAATTGCGGGCATCCATAAGGACTACATTCATATCGTCTACGCAGGCGGAGATAAGCTCTCCGTGCCGATTGAGCAGATCGACATGATCCAGAAGTATGTGGGCCAGGAGGAGAAAGAGCCTAAGGTCTATAAGCTTGGCGGCAGCGAATGGACACGCGTCAAGAGCAAGGCTCAAGCATCGGTTAAAGACATTGCCGACGACCTGATTAAGCTCTATGCAGAGCGTCAAGCCACTACAGGCTTCGCATTCGGCCCGGATACGACCTATCAGCAGGAATTTGAAGCGATGTTCCCGTATGATGAGACGAGGGACCAGCTGCGGGCGATTGAAGAGATCAAGAAGGATATGCAGACCAAGCGGCCGATGGATCGGCTGCTGTGCGGCGATGTTGGGTATGGGAAGACAGAGGTTGCGGTCCGTGCGGCGTTCAAGTCCGCCATTGAGGGCAAGCAGGTGGCCATTCTCGTTCCGACGACGATTCTGGCACAGCAGCACTATGAGACATTCCGGGAGCGTTTCTCCGGCTTTCCTTTCAACGTTCAAGTTTTAAGCCGTTTCCGTTCGAAGAAGGAACAGACCGATACGATGAAAGGAATCAAAGCCGGGACGGTCGATGTTGTCATCGGGACACACCGGTTATTATCGCAGGATATTATCTTTAAAGATTTGGGTTTGCTGATTGTCGACGAAGAACAGCGTTTCGGGGTTTCCCATAAAGAGAAGCTGAAACGGCTGAAAACCAATGTTGACGTGCTCACATTGACGGCGACTCCGATCCCCCGGACGCTGCATATGTCGATGCTGGGCGTGCGGGACTTGTCCGTAATCGAGACTCCGCCCGAGAACCGGTTCCCGGTCCAAACGTATGTGGTGGAGTACAGCCCGTCTCTTGTCCGTGAGTCAATAGAGCGGGAGCTAGCGCGGGGCGGTCAGGTGTATTACCTCTATAACCGCGTTCAGGGTATCCATCAGATGGCGGAGCAAATTAACGCGCTCGTTCCTGATGCGAAGGTTGCGGTCGGGCACGGCCAGATGTCCGAGCAGGAACTGGAGAAGACGATTCTCGACTTCCTGGACGGGGAATCCGATGTGCTTGTCAGCACGAGCATTATTGAGACGGGCGTCGACATCCCGAACGTCAACACGCTGATCGTGCATGATGCGGATAAAATGGGGCTTTCCCAGCTGTACCAGCTGCGCGGACGCGTGGGCCGGTCCAACCGGATTGCTTATGCTTATTTCACCTACCAGCGGGACAAAGTGTTGACCGAGGTGGCAGAGAAACGGCTGCAGTCGATTAAAGAGTTCACGGAGCTCGGTTCCGGCTTCAAAATCGCCATGCGCGATCTCTCCATCCGGGGGGCGGGCAATCTGCTTGGCGCCGAGCAGCATGGCTTCATCGCGTCGGTAGGCTTCGATTTGTACTCTCAGATGCTGGCCGATGAAATCGCTAAACGCAAAGCTGACATGGACGGAGTCGAAGTCGAAACCGTGAAGGAAGTCAGCACGGTGATCGATATGAGTATAGATGCGTACTTGCCCTCAGCGTATATTTACGATAGCATACAGAAGATAGAGATCTACAAAAAAGTGGCAACTCTGCGCTCCTTCGAGGAAGCGGACGACTTGCGCGATGAGCTCGTCGACCGTTTTGGAGATTTGCCGCAATCCGTCGATAACCTGCTTTCGGTAGCGCGGCTCAAAGTATTTGGAGCGGCATGCGGAATTGAGCAAATTAGCGGTAAAGGTGACGATATTACCTTGCGGTTCGCAGAACGGGAAAAGCAGCGCTTTGACAACAAGAAGGTTGACCAGCTATGTCTGCAATTGGAAAACAGGTTCAAGCGCTCAACTGGCCAAGAGCCTTACCCACTCGTGCAGTTAAGAGGGAAAGGACTTGCGATGGAGCAGAAGCTTGAGCTGCTAGAACGCTTTTTAACCCATTACAAAGACACCATTCAGTCGAAAGGGGAACTACAGGATGTTGCGCACTAGCTACTCGAAGAAAAGCATTCTGCTTGTACTTGCAGTGATGCTCATCGCCCTGCTTGCAGCAGGATGCGGTAAGAGCAAGGAAGAGGCCGGAGGTGCTCCGGGAGCCGGAGAAGGTAAAGTCATTGCAACGTATACGGACGGCAAAGTAACGGAGACTGAATTTAACAAGTATACGACTTTTTACGGTGTTTTCATGAACCAGCAGGCGGATATGTATTTGAGCATTCCACAGCTGAAAGAGCAAGTTCTACGCCAATATATCGCCTACAAAGTGTTATACGCGAAGATTGATAACGCTGCGAAGGATAAGGTTAAAGCAGAAGCGGGTAAATTCTACGACAATTTCAAAACTAACGGAATCGACAAGGACGCTGAATTGAAGAAGAAGCTGGATACGGGCGGTCTTGACGAGGAAGGAATTAAATATTTCTACACGGTGCTTACCGTTATCCAGCAGGATCAAGAGGGTAAAGTAACGGATGCGGACGTGAAAAAAGAGTACGATTCAACCAAAGATGACTTTAACGTGATCAGCGTCCGTCATATTCTAATCGGTACCGTTGACCCGCAAACTGGCGCGGAGAAGCGTAAAGATGAAGAAGCGTTGAAGATTGCAAAAGAAGTGAAGCAGAAGCTGGATGCGGGCGGAGACTGGAAAGCACTTGCCAAACAGTATTCCGAAGATGATGGATCCAAGGAAAATGGCGGCTTGTATGAGAATCAGCAGGCTAAAGCTTGGGTTGCCGAGTTCAAAGACGCTGCGAACAAACAAGAGATCGGCAAAGTCGGGGACCCGGTTAAATCTTCCTACGGCTATCATGTTATGGAGGTGGAGAAACGGACGCCAACTCCATTCGATAAGCTGAAAGCCGAGGATCTTACTGGGCTGAAGCAGGCTGTTGCCGCAGCGAAAATGAATGATTTTGTGACCAAGGATCTTGAGAAGCTGAATGTGAAAATCACATTGCCTGAAGCTGCAACAGATGCAGGCAAAACGAATGATACAACCACAAAAGACGATGCGGCTAAAACCGACGAGAAGACAGGAACAAAGTAAACGATGATGGTGTAACGGACAAGCTCAGCCTAAGGTGGTTGAGCTTGTTTTTGTATACAACAACCTTTACATGGAGGGATCATGATGAAGCGGCAATTTTACATTGGTTCTTATGCGCGTAAGGAAGAAGAAGGCATCTATTCCGCAAGGTTCGACGAGGAAACCGGTCAGATGGACTTGGAAGAGGGAACAATCGGCATTGAGAATCCTTCTTTTCTGACGCTGGATCGCGAGGGAACAACATTATTGGCTGTAAGCGAAGTTGGCGGAAGTGAGCATGGAAGTGTCATTAGTTATAGCAGAAATCCGGAGCGGGGCCGCTTGGAAGCGGTAACAGAGCTGTCGACATTGGGCGGGTCTCCATGTCATCTCATTGTGGATCAGCAGCAGCGTTTTGTAATTACTACGAATTATATGGGAGGCAATGTATGCTCATTCAAGCTGGGTGAGGATAGCGTGCTTGCCGGCTTAGCCGATCATGTTACCCATACGGGGAGAGGACCGCGCGATGACCGGCAGGAAGCGGCGCATCCGCATTCCGCTATTGTGGACCGTGCGAATCGATTCGTGCTTGTCGCCGATCTGGGTACGGATAAGCTGGTTCATTACCGGCTGGAGGGAGAAACGGGGCGTCTCATTGCGCATCACGAGACGAAGACTGCTCCTGGGGCAGGTCCTCGCCACTTCGCTTTCCATCCGGATAAGGAGCTGCTCTATGTAGTCAATGAGCTGGATTGCACCGTATCTGTATATAACTATGACAGCGAGAGCTCCGGGCTGACATTGCTTCAAGTGATCAGCACGCTGCCGGAGTCCTATACAGGAGAAAGCACCTGTGCAGATATTCATCTCACATCTGACGGCCGTTATTTGTATGCATCCAATCGCGGGCATGACAGCTTAGCCGTCTATCAAGTGCTGCAGGATGGACAGCTGGCTGTGGTGGAATATGCCTCAAGCGGCGGCCGAACACCGCGTAACTTTGCCATTACAGCAGATAATCGTTATGTCCTAATCGCTAATCAGGATTCTAATAATATCGTCAGCTGCCGCATTGATCCTGAGAGTGGACGTTTACAAGCAACCGGCCATGAAATTCAGGTTAAAGCGCCTGTATGCATTTGTTTGGTATAATTAATTCCTTGAATGAGGAGACCCCTATCCGGGGGTCTTTTTTTCATTATATATGTCATATTAATGTTAGGTTAAGCAATAAATATAGGGTAAATCGTCGATAAATCTGTTTATTTTGCTCTGATTTAAGAGAAATTCATCTATATATAACATATATATAACATAATATCCAATCATATAAACAGAATTTCATCAAAAAGTAGTCTGATCGAAACTTTTGTGTAAACTATATTGACATAGAAGAGGGGGCGAAATTATAATGAATTCACGAACGATGGAAGAATACTCCAAGTAAACGTTCGGAATAGAGAAAAAAATGGGTTGGGGAGTGGGAGTATGCAGAAGAACGTTTGGAAAAGTGTTGTTTTCTTATCAATTGCGCTCTGTTTGGTTCTGGCGGGATGCGGGAAGAACAATGAGGCCGCGACGACAACCAATTCAGGCTCGGACGGCGCAGCAGCAGCAGGAGACGAAATCAAAGTCGGCATTCTTCATTCGCTTAGCGGAACAATGGCCATTAGTGAAGTATCGGTAAAAGATTCAGAAATGATGGCTATCGATGAAATCAACGCCAAAGGGGGCGTGTTAGGGAAGAAAATCGTGCCTGTAGTTGAAGACGGTGCTTCCGATTGGCCGACATTCGCAGAGAAAGCGCGCAAGCTGATCTCTGAGGATAAGGTCGCTACCGTATTCGGAGGATGGACGTCTTCAAGCCGTAAAGCAATGCTGCCGGTCTTCGAAGAACTTAACGGTCTTCTCTGGTATCCGGTTCAATACGAGGGACTTGAGTCCTCGCCCAACATTTTCTACACCGGCGCTACAACCAACCAACAAATCGTGCCTGCGGTAACATGGCTGATCAAGAACAAAGGCAAGAAGTTCTACCTGCTGGGTTCTGACTACGTGTTCCCCCGCACAGCAAACAAAATCATTAAAGAGCAGCTGAAGGTTGAAGGAGGCGAGCTGGCAGGGGAGGAGTACACGCCGCTTGGCCACACTGATTACGCGACAATTATAAGCAAAATTAAAGAAGCAAAGCCGGAGGTCGTGTTTAACACGCTGAACGGTGACAGTAACGTCGCATTCTTCAAGCAATTGAAAGATGCCGGTATTACCTCGAAGGATCTGACTGTATTATCTGTTTCCGTGGCTGAAGAAGAGATCCGCAGTATCGGCGTTGATGTTCTGGCAGGATCGCTGGCATCGTGGAACTATTACCAAACAACAGATACACCGGCCAACAAAACCTTCGTTGAAAATTACAAGAAGAAATACGGGGATGACCGCGTAACGGCAGATCCGATTGAAGCCGGCTATGATGCCGTTTACTTATGGGCGGCAGCCGTTGAGAAAGCGGGCTCCGTCGATGTTGACAAAGTTAAGGCGGCGGCTAAAGGTCTGGAGTGGGATGCGCCGGAGGGTAAAATCAAAATCGACGGCGATAATCAACATATCTACAAAACCGTCCGGATCGGAGAAGTGCAAAGCGACGGCCAGTTCAATGAGGTTTGGAACTCCGGCGAGCCGGTTAAACCTGATCCATACCTTAAAGGATATGACTGGGCAGCCAGATTAAGCTCAGGCAGCTAATAAATAATCATCCTCCCATTAATCATAATAAAGTTGGAGCAGGGGAAGTATTCGTCGGTGTTCTCTTCGGATGCTTCCCTTGTTGTACAAAAAGCTTGAAAGCAAGGGGTGAAATTATGGATGTTATTGTGCTTCAGCTGTTTAACGGTATAAGCGTCAGCTCGATTCTTCTTTTAATTGCGCTTGGGCTGGCTATCACCTTTGGCCTTATGAAAGTCATTAACATGGCGCATGGGGAGCTTATTATGATCGGAGCGTATGCGGCTTATGTCGTTCAGAATATGTTCTCCTCCTACTTCCCGCAATCCGTGTTTGGACTGTACTTCCTACTGGCCATCCCTGTCAGCTTTATCGTTGCTTTCGCCTTCGGAATGCTGCTGGAAATGACCCTCATTCGCTTCCTGTATGGAAGACCGCTCGACAGCTTGCTGGCTACATGGGGAATCGGATTGATGCTGCAGCAGCTGGCAAGGTCCATCTTCGGCGCGCAGAACGTTGGGGTAACGAGCCCGGAATGGCTCAACGGCGGAATGACGCTCATGGGCGATGTGGTGCTGCCTTATAAGCGAATCTTCATTATTGGACTGGTGCTCGTTTGTTTGTTCGTCATGTACCTGTATATTTATCGCAGTCATTCGGGACGCAGGATGAGAGCGGTTATGCAAAATCGTGAAATGGCTGCATGTCTGGGGATATCGACGCGCAAAGTGGATGCAATGACATTCGCGGTTGGCTCGGGTATTGCCGGTATTGCGGGTTGCGCGCTCACATTAATCGGTCCGATAGGGCCTTCAATAGGCACCTATTATATTGTGGATGCGTTCATGGTCGTTGTGCTTGGCGGTGTCGGTAAACTGGTGGGTACGGTATTTGGAGCTCTGGGTATCGGGATGTCGAACACGTTATTCGAATATTGGACGAATGCGTCGCTTGGCAAAGTGCTTGTGTTTATCTGTATTGTGGCGTTCTTGCAGTGGCGGCCGATGGGCTTTGTCGCGATGCGGACGCGTTCACTCGATTAACCGGCTTGAGCTTTAGGAAGGTGGGGAAAACATGCAACTACAACTGCGAAAAATGTCCTCCCAGCGGCTTTGGCTGCTGGCGGGATATGCGGCGGCTGCGGTGATTCTGTTCTGCGCACCGCTGGTGCTAAGCGATTTTCGGCTCAATTTGCTTGCTAAATTTCTAGCGTATGCCATCGTTGCCTTAGGGCTTGATTTGATATGGGGGTTTACCGGCATCCTCAGCTTGGGGCATGGGGTATTTTTCGGTATTGGCGGGTATGCAATGGCGATGTATCTCAAAATGCAGGCCAGCGGCGGCAAGCTGCCTGATTTCATGGATTGGAGCGGGTTAACCGCAATGCCATGGTTCTGGAAGCCTTTCGAGAATTTCGGCTTCGCAGTCACTGCGGGCCTGCTGCTGCCGGCGCTGCTGGCGTTATTTCTCGGGTACTTTACCTTCCGCAATCGGATACGCGGCGTTTATTTTACGATTCTGACGCAAGCGTTAGTTATTATTACGGTTACCCTGTTCGTTGGCCAGCAGGCGTACACCGGAGGAACAAATGGGTTGACAGGTTACGGGAAGCTGTTTGGTTATTCGCTTGCTTCTCCGGATACGAAGCGGGGCTTGTATTTCATCACAGTTGTCGTGCTTATTGCCGCTTACGCACTCTGCAGGTTTCTGGTCAAAAGCCGGTTTGGCAAGGTGCTGAGGGCCATTCGCGACGGCGAGAACCGGGTGCGGTTTATCGGTTACAATCCGGCGCTCTATCAGATGGTGGCTTTCAGTATCTCAGCGGGCCTGGCGGGTCTGGCGGGCATGCTGTTCGTCCTGCATGTCGGCATCATCTCTCCGTCTATGATGGGGATTGTACCTTCCATTGAAATGGTGTTATGGGTAGCGATCGGAGGAAGAGGGACGTTATTCGGGGCTGCGCTTGGAGCGATTCTGCTTAATTCGGCAAAGAGCGCGTTCAGTGAGTCGTATCCGAATATTTGGCTGTTCTTTATGGGTGCGCTGTTCGTTGTTGTCGTTGTTTTCCTGCCCAAGGGTTCGGCAGGGCTGTTGGGACCATTCAAACGACTTGGAAGGAGGAAAACGGCAGATGAAGGAGCAGATGGAGTCCGTTATCCTGCAGTGTAGTGAAGTGACCGTCGATTTTGACGGATTCAAAGCCGTGCAAGGGATGAATTTCAAGCTGGAAAAAGGGGAGCTGCGTTTTCTAATCGGTCCCAACGGTGCTGGTAAAACAACGATGCTGGACGTAATTTGCGGGAAGGTAAAACCGACCTTTGGCAGGGTGATATTCAGCGGATCGGTTGATATTACGAAGAAGAAGGAACATCAAATTGCGGAAATGGGCATCGGGCGCAAATTTCAGACGCCTTCGATCTTTGCATCGCTCACGGTGTTCGAGAATCTTGAAATTGCCATGAAGCAGCACCGGGGTGTTTTTGCGGCGATGCGGGCTAAGCTGCACTCAGAGGACCGCGAGCGGATTGATGCGCAGCTGGCAATGATCGGGCTTGAGGATAAGGGGGAATGGCGGGCGGGCGGATTATCCCACGGCGAGAAGCAGTGGCTGGAGATCGGGATGATGCTGCTGCAGGAGCCGGAGATTCTGCTGCTCGATGAGCCGGTAGCAGGCATGACGGATAACGAAACGGAGAAAACCGGCGAACTGCTTCAGGAGATCAGACTGACGCAGTCGATCGTGGTTGTGGAGCATGATATGGAATTCGTCCGTAATTTTGCGAGCAAGGTAACCGTTATGCACGAGGGTAAGCTGCTTAAAGAAGGATCTATGGAAGAAGTACAGCGCGATGATCGCGTAGCGGAAGTATATCTGGGCAAAAGGCGGGATGTCGATGCTAGCCGTTCAACAGCTTGAAGCGGGATATGGAGAGAGCGTCATTCTGCGTGATGTGACGCTTAAGGTGAAGCCGGGCCAGGTTGTCTGCCTGCTGGGACGAAACGGGGTAGGGAAGACAACATTAATGAAGAGTATCATGGGCGTACTTAAAGCGCGCAGAGGCTCTGTCTCCTATAAGGATGCGGATATTACGAAGCGTGCGCCTGGTGAACGAGCGAAGCAGGGAATTGGTTATGTGCCGCAGGGCAGAGAGATCTTCCCGCAGTTGACGGTATTCGAGAATGTGCTGCTTGGACTTGAAGCATCTAGGCAGAAGAGAAGAACGATACCAGAGGCGGCGATTGAGAAATTTCCTGTGCTGCAAACCATGTACAGCAGGCGTGGAGGCGATCTTAGCGGCGGGCAGCAGCAGCAGCTTGCTTTTGCCAGGGCGTTAGCTTCTGAGCCGGAGATGCTGCTGCTCGATGAGCCATGCGAAGGGATTCAGCCCTCCATTGTCGATGATATCCGGGATGTGATCCGGTCCATCAAGGCAGATGGAAAGACGGCAATTTTGCTGGCGGAGCAGAGTCTTGAGTTTGTGAAGAGCGTCGGCGATTATTTCTATATTCTGGAGAAGGGCGCAGTTGCCTGGGAGGGAAAATTGGCTGATTTGAATGAGGAAGTCATCCGGCATTATTTGACAGTGTAATTATATGTTATAAAACCTAACATGGACGTTGACAAAGGGTAGGCTCCACTCTTACAATACAAATAGATGTTATATTATTTAACAAATCTTCGAATGACAACTATATATAGGTTCTCTGCTCTTATAGGGAGAACAAAATGCTGTCTAGGGTTCCGTGATGCAGAAGAGTGAGCGCGCTTATTCTTTTGATCAGGCTGGTCCAAGAGGCGGCGTATGGCAGGGACGTTCACATAAGGGCGGTTCAGCCATATAACACGGAAGGACAAAAGCCTGGGAGATTGCTCCCAAGGCTTTTTCTTTTTATAGATCGATAACCAGGATTTATAAAGAAAATACCAAGGGAGTGGGAGAGAAATGAGTAAAATGAAACGGAATGTCGCCGTATTACTGACAGCAGCTATGATTGCCGTACTTGCAGGATGCGGTGGTGCTAAGGAAACGTCAAACAGCGCCGATGAGCCGATTACGATTGCTCTGAGTCCCTGGCCGGGCTGGTTCTTCTGGTACTTAGTCGATGAGAAGGGCTTCTTCGACAAGCATGATGTGAAAGTAGATCTCAAATGGTTCCCCGTATACAGTGATTCCCTGCAGGCATTGGCAACGGGCAAAGTGGATGCCAACAGCCAAACGCTAAGTGACACGCTCGCCCCAGCCTCCAAAGGCATTGGGCTTAAGGCGGTTCTTGTAAATGACAACTCGTTCGGCGGAGATGCGATTGTCAGCAAACCGGATATTCAATCCATTAAGGATCTGAAAGGCAAAACCGTAGCGACTGAGCTCGGAACGGTTGATCACCTGCTGCTGCTGACCGCCCTCGACAAGAATGGTTTGAAGGAGAGCGATATCAACTACGTTAATATGACGGTCAACGATGCAGGCCCGGCCTTCATCTCCGGTAAAACCGATGCATCCGTTCTATGGGAGCCATTCCAGACCAAAGCGGTCAAGGAAGGCAAGGGCAAGGTACTCTTCTCCTCCAAAGATACACCGGGACTTATTCCGGATCTGCTCGTGTTCCGCGATGACGTCGTGAAAGACCGTGCGGATGACATTCAGAAGATCGTTGATGCTTGGTTTGAAGCTTTAGCATACTTCAAGACCCATCAGGATGAAGCGATTGAGCTGATGGCGAAGAAGGCGGAGACCACACCTGAAGACTTCAAGCTTGGGCTGGACAGCATTAAAATCTTTTCGGCGGCGGATAACGTTGAAGCTTTCGGTAAACGGGATGACTACACTTCGCTGGCTTACACAGCGGAGAAAACAGCGGACTTCTTGCAGAAGCTGGACATGGTGGATGAGATTAAAGATTTCTCTGTTCTCTTCGATTCACAATTTGTTGAAAAAGCCGCTAAGGAGTGATGAAGGATGAACGCGCCAAAACGCCGAAAGCCGCATCGTTTGCAAATATTTAAGGAGATCGGCGGGAGGCCGTTCGCCTTAGCTGCGGGGTTCTCGTTTATTCTGCTGCTTTTGGTGTGGTCCTTGCTCAGCTACACCAAAGCGGTGAATCCAGTATTCCTGCCAACGCCGCATAAAGTGCTGCTTGAAATGTTCCGTCTGCTCAGCACAGGTTCGTACTGGCACCATATCGGCATTAGCTTGTTTCGGGTTTCGGCAGGCTTCGTGCTGGCCTGTGTCATCGGTATCCCGATCGGTATTTTTGCCGGTACGTTTAAGCTTGGAGAAGCGATTGTCGAGCCGCCGATGGAATTTATCCGCTATATGCCGGCGGTTGCCTTCATTCCGCTTATCATGGTATGGGCTGGAATTGGGGAGTGGGCCAAAATCCTGCTGATCTTCATCGGCTGCTTCTTCCAGCTCGTGCTTATGGTTGCCGATAATACGCGCCGCGTTTCTCATGATCTGCTGCAGGCCTCCTTCACTCTTGGCGCAGGGCGCTGGAAAGCGATTGAGACGGTACTGATTCCGGCAATCATGCCGCAGCTGATGAATACGATGAGGCTCATCCTTGGCTGGGCATGGACCTACTTAGTCGTTGCGGAGCTGGTTGCGGTGAACAGCGGACTTGGATTTGCAATTATGAAGGCACAGCGGTTCCTCAATACGGATCAAATCTTCGTTGGTATCATCGTGATTGGCTTGCTTGGTCTTATTAGCGACCGGATCTTTGCCTTCTTGAACCGTCGTTTGTATCCTTGGGCTTAATTCTTAGGAGGTGAGGCAATGGAAACGATCAAAGAGGAGATTCAGGCTGCAGGAAGTGCTGAGGTCAATGACGAAGGAACAGATATAGAGCTTCACATGAAGTCTTTCTCCCCCAAAGGAGAAATTGGCATTCACCATCTTCAGAAGATTTATGAGTCGAAGAAATCCCGGTTTGAAGCGTTGAAGAATATTGACTTGTCCATTGGCACCAATGAATTTGTAACGATTGTAGGCCCTTCCGGCTGCGGCAAATCGACCCTGCTTCGCATCGTAGCCGGGCTGGATGAGCTCACGGACGGCTCGGTTACCGTCGATGGTGAAGAGGTTATCGGACCGGGTGCAGACAGGGGGATGGTCTTTCAAGGTTATACGTTATTTCCGTGGCTGACCGTCCGCGAGAACATTGAATACGGTCCGAAGCTGAAGGGCATACCGACGCTCGAACGCAGATCGATCAGCAATTATTTTTTGAAGGTTATTAAGCTGGAATCCTTTGCGAAAGCTTACCCGAAGCAGCTGTCCGGCGGAATGAAGCAGCGTGTGGCCATTGCCAGAGCGCTTGCCAACCGGCCTAAGGTGCTGTTGATGGATGAACCATTCGGTGCGCTCGATGCGCAAACGAAGCTGGAAATGCAGGAAATGCTGCTTGAGGTGTGGGAGAAAGAGAAGACGACGGTCCTCTTCATCACGCATGATATCGATGAAGCGATTTTTTTATCGCAGCGGATTGTCGTTATGGGGTCTAATCCCGGACGCATCCTCAAGATCTTTGACGTTAAGCTGCCTGCACAGCGGTCGCCTGAGGTTCGGGAACATCCGGAATTTCTCGCCTTGAAGCGGGAGCTAGGGCAGCTGTTGAAGCACGAGTAAAACGTCCAAAGACGGTAAATCCTAGTAATGAATAAGACATGGAAACGCAGCATCCTGCCTCTTCTAATGAAGAGAAAGGATGCTTTTGTTTTTCTTTATGCAGGGGTTAGAGGGATAAACTGGATAACCATTAATGGGAATTGAATCCATCAGCGGAGAATCAAGGCTTGAAGCCTTTTACTCCTTGCATAAGAAATTGGGAGTGGATGAATACTATGGTCAGATTCGCATTCACCACCACTCAAGGATCCGCTCCTCTTGAAATATCAATACGTGAGGGAAGAAACTTATATCGCCCCAAAAGGACGGCGACAGTCGCCGCCATCGTTCAGCGTCAGTTTACCAGCGCTGCCAGTG
This sequence comes from Paenibacillus solisilvae, assembly GCF_042656405.1. Lineage (NCBI taxonomy): Bacteria > Bacillati > Bacillota > Bacilli > Caryophanales > Paenibacillaceae > Paenibacillus > Paenibacillus solisilvae. Next base: position 37,905 of record NZ_JBHSOW010000027.1, read on the forward strand.
GGACGGCGGTAGCCTTTCTTCTTAAGCGATAGAGAAGCAGCCTGCATCCAGTCCAATTCAAAACCTTCAAGGAAAGTGGGGCAACTAGAACATGAAAGCAACTGGAATTGTTCGTCGCATTGATGATCTCGGCCGGGTCGTCATACCAAAGGAAATCCGCCGCACGCTGCGTATACGCGAGGGCGACCCGCTCGAAATATTCGTTGATCGTGACGGTGAAGTTATTCTGAAGAAATATTCCCCGATTGGAGAGCTCGGTGATTTTGCCAAAGAATACGCTGATTCTCTATCCGAGAGTACCAATCACATCACGTTAATCACAGATCGGGATAATATTATCGCAGTTGCAGGAGCACCGAAAAAGGAATATTTGGAGAAGCAAATCGGATCACTGCTTGAAAGCTGTATGGAAAACCGCAAAACGGTTAACGAATCAGGCGGCGGATCGTTCGAGGTCGTCAAAGATATTAGCGAGAACTTCAGTTCTTTCGTAGCTGCCCCAATTGTTGCAGGTGGAGATCCGATTGGAACCGTTGTCCTGCTAAGCAAAGATGACAGCGTCAAAATGGCGCAGATGGAAATCAAAATGGCTGAAACGGCAGCCGGGTTTCTAGCCAAGCAAATGGAACAATAAACACAAGCAGCTTCCTGAAGAGAGTGATCTTCATGGAAGCTTTTTTCTTGTTGAGCGGATGATAAAGGCTTTGTCAGAAGACGTTCACAGCCCTTCGCTTTCAGGTATAATAAGGGAAGGTGAAGAAGCAGGGCGGGTGTAAGCTTTTGGAGAGTGAGTGGATGAAGATAACCGCCTCTTCAACAGGTAAAGAGGGGCTGGCAAGCATAGAGCAAGAGAAGAATGATTTCGTGCAGAAGAAGAAGGCAGAGATGAAGAGCCGCGGGGATAGGGTTGTTTGGAAAGGCGCCGCTCTGATGGGGCTGGCGATGCTGATAAGCAAGGTTATCGGTACCCTGCAGAAGATTCCGCTGCAAAATGTAGCCGGTGACCGGGTATTTGGTATTTATAACGCGGTTTATCCGCTTTATCAGCTGCTGCTTGTTATGGTTACAGCGGGGTTTCCGGTTGCTGTATCCCTATTGGTAGCCGAGCATGAAGCCGTTGATGATCGCTTGGGAGCAAGGCGTGTGCTGAAGGCAAGCATGCTCCTGCTCTTCCTAAGCGGCATCGCGGGGTTCATGCTGATGTGGCTTGGAGCGGATCAAATTGCGGGTTGGATCGGCGACCCGAGCACGGTACAAGCCGTTAAGGCGGCATCGCTGGCCTTGTGGTTCACGCCGGTTATGGCAGCGCTCCGCGGTTATTATCAAGGGCGAGGGCAGATGCTGCCTTCAGCCGTTTCACAGCTATCCGAGCAGCTGGTCCGCGTTACGGCAATGATTACGATGCTGTGGATCGGCTGGCAGTTCAGCTGGTCCGATGCAGCGCTTGCCGCCGGCGCAACCTCCGGCTCTGCCTTCGGCGGTGCCGCGGGATTAGCCGTTATGGCGGTATATGGCCTCCGTGAACGAAGAGCCGGCAGGTCAGGCATTGCAGCTGGGCTTGGCGGCCGATGGAATGAAGCGAGTACGGCGGTCGTTCCTGATGAGGCCAAAGATGCGGCTGGAGAAATGAATGTGGAATCTGGAGATCAGGCTAAGCAGAGATTGAATGGAAGATTTGAAGATCATGCTGAAGATCAATCTGGATTTAGCGGTGGGAAAAAAGAAGGGTTTAAAGCGTTCAAGAGCGTGAATAAAGGGAATAGGGATTCTGCAGCGGCAATCTCGGCTGAAGGGTCTGGCGGGTTAGGGATTTGGCAGCAGATTCGCAGGCTTGCGCTGCTTGCCATCCCTGTCACTCTTGGTGCGCTTGCGGTACCCGCGCTTAGTGTAGTGGATGCTTTTACGGTTCCGCGGCTGCTGAAGGGTACGGGTATGGAGGCGGCTGAGGCGATGTCGCTGTTTGGCCAGTACGGACGGGGACAGCCCCTTGTGCAGCTGGTCGTTATGGTTGCCGGCGCGATGGGGGCGGCGCTCGTTCCTGCGCTGGCGTCAGCTCGGGCGCGCAAGGATCATGGCGCGGTGAAACAGCAGGCAGCTCTGGTTATGCGGGCTGCTTGGGCGGTTGGCGCAGCCGCTGCGCTTGGGCTCGCCTTACTTGCCGAGCCCATTAATGTTATGCTGTACGCGGACGATACAGGCTCGCGGACCTTTGCACTCGTGGGCTTAACGGCGTTTGCGGGAACCGTCAATGCCGTTGCGGCTGCGGCGCTGCAGGGGCTCGGCGCGGTGCGTGCCCCGGCGCTGTTTATGCTCGCGGCCGCGCTGCTCAAGGCCGCGTTCAATGCCGCGCTCGTGCCGGCGTTTGGCACGGCCGGCGCAGCCTGCGCGGGCATCGCCGCGCTCACGGCCGCCGCCCTGCTGAGCGCGGGCGCCGTGCGCCGCGCCGCTGGCGCGGCTATGCCCGCGAGCGGCGCCGCGGGCATTGGACTTGCGCTCGCGTGCACGGCCGCGGCGCTCGTCCTGGCCGAGCGCGGCGCTGCTGCGCTGCTCGGCCCACTGCCGCCAAGGGCTGCGGCCGCCGCGCTTGCGCTCGGCGGCGTCGCCCTTGGCGGAGCCGTCTTCGCCGCCGCTATGCTTCGCTGCGGCGGCATCACGGCGCGCGAGCTGCGCGCGCTCCCGGGCGGCGAAGCGCTGGCCGCCCGCTTGCAAAATTGGCGGCTGTTGCCCCAAAGCCGCCGCTCTGGCCGCAAGTAAACAATCAATCATTCATAACCGCAGCCGCCTAGGCGATTACGGTAACCCAAAGGAGGGTACATAGATGAGGGAACCATCCATTACAGTCGTCGGTCTCGGATCCGGGAATGCCGATCAATTAACGCTAGGTGTGTGGCGCAGACTCCAAGGCGCTGCGCACCGCTATGTCAGAACGGAAGATCATCCGATGATGCAGCTTTTCCGGGACAATGAGCTGACGTACAAGTCATTCGACAGCTTGTATGAACAGCTCGACTCCTTTCCGGATGTCTACGAAGCGATTACCGAAGCGTTGATCAAAGAAGCGCTGCAGCTTGCTGCAGGTGACGAGGCTTCAACTGGCGCTCCGATTACCGCGGCCAGCGGCCCTTCACCAGCGGCCACGGCTGCTTCGAATGCAACTAGCTCTGCATCTCTTTCATCGGGCGCGGTTTCCTCGAGCGAAATCATTTACGCCGTTCCCGGCCACCCGATGGTAGCTGAACGCACGGTGCAGCTGCTGCGCGAGCGCTGCCCGCAGAAGGGTATCACGCTGACGGTTCTGGGCGGGGAGAGTTTCCTCGATCAAGCCTTTACACGTCTTGGTTTTGATCCCATTGAAGGATTTCAGCTGCTTGACGCCGCGGATTTGAAGGCATCTCTGCTGAGGCCGGAGCTGCATACGGTTATTGGCCAAGTCTATGATGAATATACGGCATCGGATGTGAAGCTGACGCTCATGGAGCGGCTTCCTGATGACCATGTCATCGTCGTTGGGCACGCTCTTGGCGTTGCCGGTCAGGAGCAGATATTATCCGTGCCGCTTTATGAATTGGATCGTACCCCCGGCTTCGGCAATTTATCCTTGATTTGGCTGCCGCGGTCGACCGACGAAACGCTGCGCAATCGTTCTTTTGAACGGCTTCATGAGATTGTCGGTATCCTGCGCAGTCCAGAGGGCTGTCCATGGGATCGCGAGCAGACTCACATATCGCTTCGCAAAAATTTCATTGAAGAAACCTATGAGGCCATTGAAGCGATTGATAACGATGATCCGGACGGTATGCGCGAGGAGTTTGGCGATGTCATCCTGCAGGTCATGCTGCACAGTCAAATCGAAGAGGAAGTCGGCTCCTTTACCGTCTATGACGTGATTGAGTCCCTGAATGAGAAGCTTATCTTCCGCCATCCTCATGTGTTTGGCGACCTAGGCGCGAATAATTCCAAGGAAGCTCTCGCAAACTGGGAGCAGATGAAAGCGGAGGAAAAACGCCGTAAGGGCATCGATCCGGCCAAAGCCTCGCAGCTCGATGGAATCCCGCCGGACCTTCCGGCGCTGATGAAAGCTTATAAGATTCAGAAGAAAGCGGCTAAAGTCGGCTTCGACTGGGATGAGATCACACCGGTGCTGAATAAGATTGAGGAAGAACTTGGCGAGCTGCGCGAGGCGATAGCTTCCAAGGATGCGGAAGAGCAGGCCGCTGAGCTTGGGGATCTGCTGTTCGCTGCGGTCAATGCTTCCAGGTTCATTCAGGCCGATCCGGAAGAAGCGCTTGCGCGTACGAATCTCAAATTTAAAAAACGTTTTTCATATATTGAGGAGCAGCTCCGTATAAGTGGGCGAACCTTTGACCAAACTGATTTAACAGAGATGGATAAATTTTGGGAGGAAGCCAAGCGGTTTTCCTAGAAAAGTAGATCTACTTCTTGTTATGCTCACTCATTTTCGTCAAAATTCGTCTAATTCTCCCATTTTTCGCAAAAAAATTTTCCAGTAGGCAGGATTTATTTGGCGGCAAGCAGAATAGTATCTCGATAATGGAAATCTAGGAGGCAAAGTTAACCATGAACAAAACGGACTTGATTAACAACATTGCAACAAAGAGCGGCTTGACTAAACGTGATGTAGAATCAGTACTTAACGGATTCTTGGGTGAAGTTACTGAAGCACTTGCAGGCGGCGACAAGGTTCAATTGATCGGTTTCGGCACATTCGAAACCCGCAAACGTTCCGGTCGTACAGGCCGCAACCCGCAAACAGGCAACCCTATCACAATCGCGGAATCCAAAGTTCCTGCATTTAAAGCCGGCAATAAGTTGAAAGACGCAATCAAGTAGTCGTGCGTCTGGATAAGTTTCTTAAAGTATCACGGTTGATCAAGCGGCGTACCGTCGCCAAGGACGTATCCGATCAAGGACGCGTCTGGATCAACTCCCGGGAAGCCAAAGCGAGCAGCACCGTCAAAGCCGGCGACGAGCTCATGATTCAATACGGCCAGAAGGTAGTTACCGTCCGCATCGAGCGGATCGCGGAGACCACCAAGAAGGACGAGGCGAGCGGGATGTATACCGTGTTGAAAGAAGAGACGCGCCAACCGGAGAACAAATTCGATTGGCAGGCCTAGGAATGAAGCTGTCCCAAGAGATCCTTTGAGATCGAATTGGAACAGCTTTTTTTGTCTCTATGTCGACTATCAACTTGTGCAGCTTTGTTCTAAAACCTGTCCTACTCCCATAATCTAGTCTTAGTAGAAACCAGGCTAGTTTTTTGAGGAGGACAGACTATGAACGACCAAGGGAAGGGCCAGAAGCGCCAGGAAGTCAAAATGCTGAATCGAAAATTACTGGAGATTACCGGCGTGATGAATGTGGAAAGCTTCGATAATGAAGAGTTTCTGCTCGAAACGGATCTCGGCTTCTTAGCGATTCGAGGACAAAACTTGCACATGAAGCATCTAAGCCTGGAACAAGGGCTGGTTGCTATTGAAGGACTCGTCCATTCGCTCGCCTACTTGGACGGGAATACAGCCCAGAAGTCGAAGGGCTTGTTCGGGAAGCTGTTTAAGTGAGTTTAAGTGTGCAATGGTGGACGATGTTCACGATGCTGCTCTCAGGCATCGGTATGGGTATCGTATTCGACGGCTACCGCGTCATATCGGACGAGCTCCGGATCAGCCGTTGGTGGATACCCGTGTTCGATCTTCTCTATTGGATCGCCGCCACAATTGCCGTGTTTCAAGTATTGTCCGCAAGCAATGAGGGCGAGGTGCGGGCATACATCTTTCTGGGGCTGCTGCTGGGCATCGGCTGCTATTATTGGCTTTTCAGTAAAATCGTAGTTCTGCTGGTTCACGGCATCATCCGTGCTATCCGCGCGATCATTCAATTTGTTATCCGCATGTTTGTTGTATTTATCATCCGGCCGCTGCAGCTGCTCTATAAGCTTACTAAACTGATTTTTGCGTTTTTACTGGCATTTACTATGTTCCTGATAAAAGTTATGATACAATTGTTTCGTCCTCTATGGCTTTTGGTTAAGTGGATGTTATCCCCGCTTATTCGTCCGATCGGACGGTGGATTGCAAGCTGGGGGCAGCCCTTATTGCAAAGGTGGCGTATACGCGAGAGATACGCGGCAGCTAAGCAGCAAACGATAAAGCTATGGCATCGCATAAGGGACCGCAAGAAGGACAAAGTGGATTAATCATCTATACGTCAGGGGGTCTATGAAATGAAGACGGCAGTGGAATCGAATCAGACAGCTGTATATGCAGGAACGAAGCGTAGGCTGAAGCTTTGGTTTATCGTCGTTGCTTTATTCATGGGCTGGGCGTTATATACGTTATTTTCGCAGATCGATCGGCAAGGACAAGCAGAGCTTAAACTTGCCGATGCGCAGCAGAAGATTGCGGCGGCGACCAAGCAGATGGAGGATCTTCAGCAGCAGGTAGCTCGTTTGAATGACAAAGAGTATATTGGTCAAATAGCAACGAAAGAGCAAGGTATGGTGCAGAAAGGCGAGACGCAAATTCAAGTCGTCGAATAGCGCTCAAATCGGTGAGTCCGCCTGTTGCCTTGCTTCTTACATTGCGTTATAATCACGTTAGTAACAGCATTTTTAGCGGCTCAACGTCATATTTTTTTGGATATGCGGCTTTATTTCGAAGCTAACAGCTTCGCATAACGGTTAGGGAGGAACATTTTTACCTATGGCAATTGAAGTGGGCGCTAAGTTAGAGGGCAAAGTGACAGGTATTACGCATTTCGGAGCATTCGTCGATTTGTCGGGAGGTGTCACAGGGCTCGTTCACATCTCAGAAATTGCCGATAATTACGTCAAGGATGTTAAAGACCATCTAAAGCTGGAAGATGTCGTTACAGTGAAGGTCATTAATGTAGACAAAGACGGGAAAATCGGACTTTCGATTAAGCAGGCAATAGATCGGCCAGAAGGTTCTGCACCTCCTGCACGCGAGCGCAGCAGCGATCGTGGACCAGGTGGCGGCGGATTTAACCGTACTGGCGGTGGACCAAGCGGCGGAGGCGGTGGCTTCAATCGTGCTGGCGGAGATCGTGGACCAGGCGGCGGCGGAGGCGGCGGTTTCAATCGTGCTGGTGGCGGCGGAGGCGGTGGCGGTGGTCGTCCGTTTAACAAAGCTGGCGGCGGTAAACCTGCTTACGGCAAACCAACATTCGAGGATAAAGTTTCTCGTTTCTTGAAAGATAGTGAAGAACGCGCATCTTCGATTAAGAAGAATACGGAATCCAAACGTGGTGGACGTGGAGCGAAGCGCGTTTAAGTATATGAATGGTGATCGATCAGGAGGTCGATCGCAGGAAGAGGGTATCTCCTTCGTCAGCATAACTGGCGAAGGAGGTACCCTTTTTGTATGGATTGGAAAATGGACTCGTTTATTCTTCCGTATCCAAGTGGCAATTAAAGCCCCAACTATGCAGCAGTACCCCCGTTTATGACTCGTCAAACAAAAACTTTTCCCTTGTTCTCCACCAATCCCGACAGGTTCGGACGGCGTTTCGCCTCTTTGTTGTAGAAAGTCAGTTACATATTTTGTTGAACCAGCGACTGGGGGGTGAAGTAAGTTAACGCTCAAAGTCAGGCCGTCTCTAGGTTGCCGCAGCAGTGACAATGAAACGGCAGCTGCGGCAATTTTGTCGGAAAAAAATTTTTGAATGACAACGCTTTCTGACAAACTTTCTAGAAATCAGCTCCTATACTGAGAGAACAATAAAAACGGAATGGTGGTGCCTTGATCAATGACGGACAAGCATAACGTAGTGATGTTCCCAGGCGTTCAACGGACAAGCTTCGTGCAAGCAGCCCTTCAAAAAGGGATGAACTGGTCAGCCATAAGGCATATCGTGCAATTGTTCTCTACAAGAAAATGGACATTCGTCTTAATGACGGTCGGATTTTTATTGGGCCGCGCTGTTATTCTGGAGTCACTCACACCCTTTGCGGTTGCATACTTTGCAGTCATTTATTTCTTAAGACGTGATGCATACGGCTTGGTCGGGCTCTCGATCATTGCCGGCAGCTTCTTGGCGGTAACGCCGGAGCCGATGTGGATTGCGATGGAACTTGCTGTTGTGTTCCTGCTCTTCAAAGGACTTGAAGCTTATGAAAGGTCGGAGCTTTCGTATGCACCTATTCTGGTCTTTCTGGCCACGTTGCTTGTCCGGCTATTTGGCGTAGTCATCGCCGATAAGCTCAACTGGTACGAGTTTATGATGGTAACGGTTGAAGCGGCGCTCAGCTTCGTTCTGACGCTTGTCTTTATCCAAGCCATTCCTGTCCTGACGATGACCAGGAAAACAACATCGCTGAAGAATGAAGAAATCATTTGTTTAATGATTATGCTCGCTTCGGTCATGACAGGTGCTGTCGGCTGGACATTATACGGCTTATCTGCAGAACATGTGATGTCCCGTTATATGCTCCTCCTCTTTGCACTGGTAGGCGGAGCACCGCTTGGGGCATCGGTTGGCGTCGTTGCCGGATTGATTCTCAGCTTAGCCGATATGAATGCGATTATGCAGATGAGCTTATTGGCTTTTGCAGGGCTGCTTGCCGGATTATTGCGAGATGGAGGCAAAATGGCAGTGGCCTTCGGGATGCTGCTTGGCTCCTCCATTTTATCAATCTACCTGGGCAACCAAACCGATGTGATGGCATCTACTTGGGAATCGGTCGCAGCGGCAGTTCTCCTGCTGCTCACTCCACGTTCGATCATTCGTACGATATCTAAATATGTGCCGGGCACGCAGGAGCATGTCAAGACACAGCATGAGTACGCCAAGCGGGTAAGAGATGTAACCGCTCAGCGGGTATCCCAGTTCTCGGAGGTGTTTCGCCAGCTTTCCCGCAGTTTTGGACAAATTGGAGGGGAGAATGAAGCTGTCAATCGGGAAGAAACGGTGGGTCATTTCATGAATGCGGCCGCGGAGAAGACCTGCAGCTCTTGTCATCGCAAGGAAATGTGTTGGGAGGGTAAATTCTATGATACGTACAAAATGATGACGAATATGATGACGACGGTAGAGGATGGACGCCGCCTCGGGCCTAAGGAGGTACCCAAAGAATGGAGCGTCCACTGTATCAAGTCGCATCAGGTGCTGACGGTTATGCAGCAGCAGTATGAATTATACCAGCATGATCTGCAGTGGAGGAAGCAGCTCAATGATTCCAGAGTGCTGGTCGCCGAGCAGCTATCCGGCGTATCGCAGGTCATGGAGGATCTGGCCAGGGAGATTCAACGGGAAGGACAACAACTTCATTTGCAGGAAGAACAGATCCGAGAGGCGCTCGAAGGGCTCGGTTTATCCATACATGGCATTGATGTCGTTAACTTGGAGGAGGGGAATGTGGAGGTCGAAGTCTACCATACCTTTGCCAGAGGATATGATGAATGCCGCAAAATTATAGCGCCGCTGCTCTCAGATATTCTGGGGGAGCCAATTGCGGTCATGTCGGAGAAGTACTCCGATAAACCAGGCGAACCCGCGCTTGTCGTGTTCGGTTCCGCCAAAGCCTATGAAGTGGAAACGGGCGTAGCTGGGGTTGCAAAGGGAGGTGACCTTCTGTCGGGAGACAGTTTCAGCACGGTCGAACTGGGCAATGGCAAATTTGCCGTTGCGATCAGTGACGGCATGGGCAATGGAGAGCGGGCGAAACAGGAGAGCAGTACGGCGCTGACGATCCTTCAGCAACTGCTGCAATCCGGCATGGATGAGAAGCTGGCTATCAAGTCGGTTAACTCGGTGCTGCTGCTCCGCTCGTCCGATGAAATATTTGCAACTGTGGATGTAGCTCTTATTGATATGTACACGGCGAAGACGACCTTTATGAAGATCGGATCGACGCCAAGCTTTATTAAACGGGGAAATGAGGTGATTCTGGTTACCGCGAATAATTTGCCGGTCGGCATTTTGCAGGACATTGATGTTGATCTCATTCGCGTACAGCTGCAGCCGGGAGACACACTTATTATGATGACGGATGGGATTTATGATGCGCCGGGCCATGCGGTTAATAAGGAGATGTGGATGAAACGGGTCATCCAGGAAATCCGGACCGACAACCCGCAAGAAATCGCCGACTCCCTGCTCGATACAGTCGTGCGTTACCATAAAGGCGATATCGTCGATGATATGACGGTTGTCGTCGCTAGAGTGGACAAGCATCAGCCGGAATGGGCAACCTTCCGCTGGCCGGGGATGGCCAAAGTCGAACGACCAAGGACGGTGAGCTAAGAGATGCGAATACGTCAGCGGCAGCGAGAACCTGAATTAACGAAATAGGCGCAGAAGCGCAACCTTGAACTTGAATCAAGTAAAAAAAAGTCTGCCGCGCGTGGAGGAGGCCACTGAAAAAGTCCTTCTGAATAAAAAGGCACATCCCTCATTTTTTTGAGGGGATGTGCCTTTTTTTCTTGTATAATTTAAGTATCATTGCGAGAGGGTGAA
>NZ_JBHSOW010000028.1:0-72721 GCF_042656405.1 Paenibacillus solisilvae
CACCTCCCCCTACTACTAGTCTAATAAAATGGGGGCTACGACTCCAGTTTAATTAGGGGGCCGTGGAGTTTGGACTTTTTTAAGTGGATATATCCAGTATAGGCCCTGATTTGAATGAAATGAGGAGCAAATAACGATAATTTTCCAGTATAGAGAGGCCTGAAATTTTAAATGAGCTGCTACTCAAAGGAGGCTTGAAGCTCCGGAGTAATTCACCAACTTAACTTTATGAGTTGACAGCTTTAATTTACCCGCTGATGTTCTTATAGACTGCGAACATTAATTTGCCAGCTGCACCATGTATTCGCCACCTGCTGCTCCAATGAGCAGGCTCTATTCTTTCACCTGCTGCTGTGCTGATCGCCAGCGAACATTAATTTGCCAGCTGCTGTTCCAGCATTTGTCCGAGGCTCTCTTCGCTATCCCAGATGAGCGGCCGAATACGGTCAAAAGGCATTTTCATTTTATTCGCATCTGCCGAATGGACTACCCATAATACTGGAACATCGACACCGAGTGCATAACCGGCGGCGAAACAAGCTAAAGATGCCTGACCCGAAACATCTGCTATGAGAAGCTTACTCTCTGATATCAGCTGCATCGTTTGTGCGTTTAATGCTCCGGAATCGGTGATTTCCATCATACGCGGCAGATATCCGCACTGCTCCAGCTTTGGAAACAGCTCCTCCGGCCATTCCACACGCTGTTCACTTGTTCCTGAAACCAGCAAGAGACATGGCTTAAGGCGCTGCCCTCCGGCGCAAAGAACCGCTTCCTGCCATCCTTTATCGGTAAGCCAGAATTTTCCCCCGACCCGCTCGATATATTCTTCTCCCTTAAGCTTCTCAATAATGTAGACAAGCTCCTGCAGATTCATGGAATAAGTTAAGTTGTAGCTTGAGGACAGCTGATGAATAACGACCGCCTCTCCAGGCTTGCTGCAGTGACGATGCAGGTAACGCAGCAGCTTTATTCCTTTCTCTTCAATTGTCGTCGGAATAATCGGTGAGCTCTCGAACATCTGAATATCCTTATAGGACAAACGTACCTGTTCATCGCAATCCGTCATTTCTCTAATATAAGCCGAGATAACCGGAAACAACTGACGTTTCTCCGAATAAGACAACGCATAATAAGAATCGTAGCTCGCCCGGTCCAGTGCATATGTACCTCCTGGTGAACAGTTACAGCTAATATACCAGTCATCCATACCCTTTTGTTTAACAGCCACAATTTGATCGCAAAATAAACATCGTTTTGTTTCAGTTTCCATTTTTATAGCCTCCTAATCGTTTTTGTGTAATTTAGGCATCGTTTTTGCATCATTTTTGAAAATGAAAATATTAACTTTCTTTCAGCAAAAAACAACTTCGAAAACTTAAGCTTCGTGTTTTTGCGTAAATGAATAAAAATTAAAAATAGTTAATTTTCTTTAGTCAAAAACGGCTTCCAAAGCTTAAGCTTGGTTTTTACGTATTTTGAAGATAAAGTGATTTACCTTATTTTTGAACAAAAACCTACATCTAAAGTAATGACTTAAGTACTATAATCTTTCGCATATGTTACAGGAAAAAAGGGCGCCAGAGCGATTAGTATTTTCTCATGACATGTTTATTTTTCTCATACTCCCGTTAATAATTCCTCCTTTTCCCAAATTATTTGAAACTTTAACTTGTACAATAACCACACATGCCGCTGGTTAAACTACCAGACAGGAGGGTAATGAAACTGGAACTAAAAACCTATAATTGGAATAACAAATGCAGGTTCTTTCGATGAATCAAAGAAAGGATGATAACGATGAAAACCGCTTCAGATTTGCATCAAACCCATGATACAGTCCAGGAGACTGGAAGCTATGTTTGCTCCGCGGGAATTACAAAACATTTGGATAAGGGCGAAAGCTTCCCGGTATGCCCGAAATCCAAGCAGGAGACAGCGTGGCGCCATGTTGACCATGAACATCAATCAGGTGATAAAGTCACTGAATTCGGCGCATATGTGGACAAAGACGGGGAGCATGTCGAGCTGTTTGAAGGCGAAACCTTTCCTAGCTGTCCGAAATCCGGTCAATCCACGACTTGGAAGCACGATGGAACGATAGAAGTTAATGCCTGAATAGATAAAAGACGACCGATTGACAGCAGCAATCGGTCGTCTTTTATTCATTCGTCTTATCCATGCTAGTCCCGCTCATAGATCGAACCGGACCGGCTTGCAAAAAATTCCGCGTACACTTTTTCCGCGTAAGCATCCGTCATTCCGGCTATATAATCGGCAACCATTCGCTCCCACTGCCATTTGCCCCTTTGCTTCTCGAAGCTTTCGATCCAGTCAGGCGGAATGATGAGCCGGCCGGTTTCCTCTTCTTTAAAGCTGTCCCAAAGCCGCTTTATCATGACTTCACTTCGTTTATGCAGCCGCTGCACACGGAAGTCCTTGATCAAAGTAACCCACGCCAGCTTCTTCAAAATTTCCATCGTTCGCAGCAAATCCAAGTTTTGCTGTCCATCTTTAACAAAGGTAACCCGCTTCCAGCCTGTTGCCGGGTCGTCAATAATGCCGACGCCGCTGACAAATCTGCTCACCCACCGCGCCTTCATCTCACGCCTCGTACGAGAAGGCTCACGGCCGCATTCGTTAAAAATGATTTCCCATTGGATCAAATACTGATGAAGCACCTGCTTCACCATCGCTCTCATATCGACCTCATCCCAGCTCATCACCTCGTTACCGGGATCGTCGATAATCTCCTGTACGACATGGGAAACCAGCCAATCATCCTCGAACAAGCTGGTGTTCATCTGAATTTTTCCTGCACGTATGCCATCTTCTATGTCATGCGTGGAATAGGCAATATCATCGCACAGATCCATCAGCTGCGCTTCCAATGTCGCACAGCCTTCCGGCATTCCCCACAATTGACGAAGATGATCGATGCCCTGCCACTCTTCCCGGTATACTCCTTTTAAACGGCTCGGATCATCGATGCAGAACGGATATTTATTAATTGCAAGAAGAACGGCTGCTGTCAAATCCAAACCGCTATCGCTCCCTGCCCGCTTCTCCAGGAACATCAGGATGCGGAAATTCTGAGCATTCCCTTCATAGCTGAGACCATGCTCCTCAAGCAGCAGCCGGTTAAGCACTTCTTCCCCCTTATGGCCAAACGGAGGATGTCCCAGATCATGAGCGAGCGCAGCAATTTCAACAACTTCCGGATCCAGCATCAAACCCGGATGCTGTTTGGCATGAAGAAAGGGGTAGCTCTTCCCAAGGCGTCTTGCGACTTCCCTGGCGATTTGGGATACCTCAAGTGAATGCGTCAGTCGCGTACGATAGTAATCCCCTGAGCCTGCGCCAAAGACCTGCGACTTCCCCTGAAGTCTTCGGAAGGCCGGAGATTGAATCAGTCTGGCATAGTCCTTCTCGTACTCATCTCGGTCCTCACTGGAGTGGATGTTCTCGGAGTCATCCAATCGGATTTTGCGCAATTTCATATCCATCCACTTCCTCTCCTTATCTTTAAACTTTATCTATAGTTTTATTGTATGAATAACACCCGTGAATAGCAAATAAAACCAAACAAGCCATTGCCCGCCTGATCGCGGACAACAGCTTGTTGGACTTCCTCGGAGACCGTCTTCCGCTAGTTATACTTCAAGCAGCAGAGCTTCTGGGTCTTCCAATAATGTTTTCACCGTCACCAGGAAACGCACCGCTTCCGAACCATCGACGATACGGTGATCATAGGAAAGCGCGATATACATCATTGGGCGGTTTTCCATTGTTGTTTCGTCAATTGCTATCGGACGCAGCTGGATTTTGTGCATACCCAGAATACCAACCTGCGGAGCGTTAAGAATTGGCGTTGACAGCAAAGAACCGAATACACCGCCGTTCGTGATCGTGAACGTGCCGCCCGACAGGTCGGACAAGGCTAGGGTATTGGAACGCGCTTTGCCGGCAAGCTCTGCAATTTGCTTCTCGATGCCAGCGAAGCTAAGACGGTCTGCATCGCGAACGACAGGCACGACAAGACCTTCTTTAGCAGAAACCGCTATTCCGATATCATAGTACTGTTTGACCACGATTTCGTCGCCTTGAATTTCTGCATTGAGCAGCGGAAATGCTTTAAGCGCTCCGATAACAGCGCGGGTAAAGAAGGACATGAAGCCGAGGCCAATATCATGCTTTTCTTTAAATGCAGTTTTACGGCGATTACGAAGATCAAGAATCGCTGTCATATCCACTTCATTGAATGTTGTAAGCATGGCCGCTGTCCGTTGTGCTTCAACTAGACGGTTCGCAATCGTAACACGGCGGCGTGACATCTTGCGGCGCTCATGCGGTTTGCCTGGATCAGCAGCTGGAGCAGATGCTTGGGCTGCAGGTGCGGCTTTAACCGGTGCAGCAGCAGGTTTTTGAATATGAGCCTGGATATCTTCCTGGCGGATACGGCCGATCGGATCCTGCGTTTGTACTTGTCCAAGATCGATGCCGCGCTCTCTTGCAAGCTTGCGGGCAGCAGGCGATGCCGCGTAAGCCGAAGAACTGTCACTTCCAGCTGCAGCAGGTGTGCTTGCTTGTGCTGCAGCTGGAAGTTGGGATGCCGCTGCAGGAGCCGTTTCTACCGCAGCAGGGGCCGCTTCCACAGCTGCCGGTGCTGGTGTCGGAGCTGCTGCTGGCGCACTTGCAGCTGCTGCACCGCTGCCGATTTGAGCAATCGTTTCGCCAACCTGAACGGTTTCGCCTTCTTTGCTAAGGAGCTGAGCAATGACGCCGCTCTCCTCCGCACTGATCTCTATGTTAACCTTGTCCGTTTCGAGCTCTGCGAGTACGTCGCCTTGGTTGACTTGGTCTCCTTCTTTCACATGCCATTTGGCAATTGTGCCCTCCATGATCGACTCGCCCATTTCAGGAACTTTAACTTCACTCATGGCTCTATTCCCCCTGTGTGGTTGTATTTAATGTACTTTTATTTAGTGCTACGGAAAGAATCCGCTGTTGTTCCATGTTATGGACAAACTGGAATCCGCTTGCCGGGCTTGAGCGTTTCGGACGGCCGACATAACGAACCGTCGCTCCCTTAGGCGCGCGAGCGCGGATGCGAGGCTCGATATAGTTCCAAGCGCCCATGTTTTGCGGTTCTTCCTGAACCCACAAAATTTCTTTCAGGTTCGGGTACCGGTTGATGACTTGCTCCACGTTCGCTTTAGGGAAAGGGTACAGCTGTTCGATACGAGCGACATGAAGCCAATCAAAGTTAGTTCCTTCTTCTGCAGTCATAGCTGCTGCAAGGTCTACGGATACTTTACCGGTACAGAACACAAGACGTTCAACCGCAGCGGTATTTCCGCCAAGACCCGGCTGTTCGAGGACCGGCTGGAACGCACCTTCGCTAAATTCCTTTGGGTCAGAAGCAACGTTAGGGTTACGGATAAGACTTTTCGGAGACATCACGATAAGCGGTCTTGCTTCATCGGTATTCGTGATTGCCGCTTGGCGGCGCAGCAGGTGGAAATACTGTGCAGCCGTAGTCAGGTTAGCGATCGTAAGGTTATCCTCTGCTGCAAGCTGAAGGAAACGCTCCAGACGTGCGCTTGAATGCTCAGGACCCTGCCCTTCGTATCCGTGAGGAAGCAGCATAACAATGCTGGATTTCTGCGACCATTTCACACGTCCGGCTGTTATGAACTGATCAATGATAACCTGAGCGACATTCGCGAAATCACCATATTGACCTTCCCAAATAACAAGCGTTTCAGGTGAAAATACGTTATATCCATAATCGAAGCCAAGAACAGCTGCTTCGGACAACGGGCTGTTGTATACCGCAAAGGAAGCGTTCGCCTGCGGGATTTGATGAAGCGGACAATAGGTTGCCCCGGTCACCACATCATGAAGCACCAGATTCCGGAAGGCAAAGGTCGCCCGTTCCGAGTCTTGACCGCTAAGCCGGATCGGTTTGCCGCTCTCAAGGATGGTTGCGAACGCCAGCGTTTCCGCGAGTCCCCAATCCACTTTATTGCCTTCATCAAGCGAGGTGGCACGGCGCATCAGAATACGCTCAAGCTTCTCATAGACGTTGAAGCCGGCCGGCCATTTCAACAGCTCCTCATTGATGGCTTTCAGCTTCTCAAGAGGTACGCCTGTAACCAGTTCTTTCTTCTGGCGGCGGCGTGACGGCTCTTCGACTTGGCGGTTTTGTTTATCATTCTCTTTCACTTCATCAAGCGCTCTCTGCAGGATGTTAAGGCCTGCTTGTCTCATTTGGGCGACCTGTTCATTCGTGATCAGCCCTTTTTCTTGAAGCTTCTCCGCATAGATGATGCCAACTACCGGATGTTTACGCAATTTTTGGTACACAAGCGGCTGTGTAGTCTCCGGATCATCGGTTTCATTATGACCATGACGTCGGTAACCGACCATATCAATGAGGAAATCCTTCTGGAAACGTTGGCGGTATTCACATGCCATACGTGCAGCTGCAATACAAGCTTCAGGATCATCCGCACTGACATGGACAATCGGAATTTCATATCCTTTTGCCAGGTCACTTGCATAATAAGTCGAACGTGAGTCACTGCTCTCTGTTGTAAATCCGAGGCGGTTGTTCACGATGATATGGATGGTTCCGCCGCTTCCATAACCTGGAAGCTTCTTGAAATTCAATGTTTCAGCAACGATACCTTCGCCTGCGAAAGCTGCATCACCATGCATGATGACTGCTGCCGCACTGCCAAAGTCCGCCTTCGGGTAACCAGGGGCGGTGCGATCATCCTGCGCTGCGCGGGCAAAGCCCTGCACGATTGGATTCACATATTCGAGATGACTTGGGTTGTTGGCAAGTGTCAGTCGAGTTTCAACCGTTTCGCCTTCTTTAACCGAACGGTGTGCACCCAAATGATACTTCACATCACCGGTCCAACCGATATTAATGCCTGTTGAGCCTTCAGAAGGAATCAGATCCTTATTCGGTGCATGATGGAACTCGGAGAAAATCCCCGTATAAGGTTTACCCAGTACATGGGCCAACACATTCAAACGGCCCCGATGCGCCATACCCATCAGAATATGCTGCGCTCCATCATGGGCAAGATCCCGTACAATCTCGTCCAGTATCGGAACGAGCATATCCGTGCCTTCAATGGAGAACCTTTTTTGCCCGACGAAAGCACGCTGAAGAAACGTTTCGAACTGCTCGACATCAATCAATCGATTGAGGAGCGCCGCACGTTCCTTAGCGTTCATCGGTTTTGCAGCCATGCCGGACTCCACTTGACGTTTCAGCCAAATGCGTTCTTCCTGCTCATGGATATGACTGAATTCAATACCAAACGACTTTGTATATACCTCTTTCAAGTACTGGATCGCTTGCCATCCGTCGCGTACTGTTTCAGGAGCCTCTTCCCAAATCAGTGAAGCAGGAATAGCGGCAAGATCATCTTGAGTCAAATTAAAAGTTTCTGGCTCGAGCAGTCTCGTATCCGGAGCCGTACCTATGCCAAGCGGATCATTATCAACGGCTAGATGACCGTAAGTGCGGATGTTCCGAACAAGCTTGCCCGCATCCACCACTCTTTTTAGAAAAACCGGATCCATCAATTTAGCTCCGTCAACCTGAACCGGATTCGCTTGAGGTACTGCGGCAGCGCCGTTAGCAGCCTTCGTTGAAGGTGGTGCCCCCCATTGCGCGAACGTTTCGCGATACACCGGATCTACTGTTTCCGGGTTTTCCACATACTTCTCGTACATCTCCTGTATGTACCCAAGATTGGGTCCATAGTACTGCTCCCAGGGCGACTGACTTATGTTGTTGTCTGCTGCCATTGCCTTTACCTCCGCTATCTAAAATAAGGGACATAAATAACGCCTACTATCTTATTAACCCTTTAATCACGCATCCATACATTATAACAGAAACTTCATGCTTTCGACAAAGCTCTACAGACCGTTATTGTGTCATTTCTTATAACAAAATACCGCAATCCTCTTAAGGACTGCGGCATGATTAGAATTATTTTGATTTTCGGCCGACCAACAGCAGCAGTGTGATAAGAATAAATGCAATTCCCGCCATAAAAGGGATCGTCACGACTCCGCCGAACCAGTCCAAATAATCCTTGTTACAGGGAATTCCTTGCGTACAGGGCAGGATCTTGGCGAAAGCGGGAATTTTTTGCTCTGCATAGTGGTAGATCGAGATGAGTCCTCCGATGATTGAAAGCGGCAGCACATAACCAATCTGTTTACGGTCGTTCTTATAACTTGCGATGCCAAGCAGGATAACAATAGGATACATGAAGATCCGCTGGAACCAACAAAGCTTGCAGGGCACAAAGCCCATAACATCGCTCAAATACAGACTCCCGCTGACGGCCACAATAGAAACCACCCAGGCTAAATATAACGCATATTTACTGCAAAAGGCGATAAATCCCTGAGGTTCTTCCACGAAATCCAAATCTTCAGCAGAATCATCTATGGGCTGAACATCCTTGATCATTTGAGATCCTTTTGCGCCTGTTCGATCGCTTTCTTGAGCGCTTCGTAATCGAAGACATCTTCAAACATTACCCCATTGATAAACAGCGTCGGCGTAGATTGAACATTAAGCTGTCTTGCCTTCGAATTGTGGCTGTCCACTTCGGATTGATATTTGGCGCTCGTGATGTCGCTATTCAGCTTATCGTAATCCACATCCAATTTCTCTTGTTTAGCCAAATTGGTAAGGAACTCCGGTGTCGCCCATGTTACATGCTCTTGGCCTTGGTTCTTGTAAATGGAATCATAAAAACCCCAGAATGCTTCATTGTTCTGATGGTAGATCGATTGCGCCGCAAGTGCAGCGGTTACAGAGTCAGGATCAATAATAGTGAAATTCATGAATGATAACGAGACCGTTCCATTATCAATGTAGTCTTTCTTCAGCTGCGGCTCGATTTCCTGGCTGAAAATTTTGCAGGACGGACATTTGTAATCGCCAAATTCGACGATTTTTATTGGCGCGTCTGTTTTTCCGAGCGTTGGGAGCTCATCGTAATTAAAAGATACCACACCCGGTTTTGGAGCAAAAATAACTGCGACGATGATTAATGCTGCCACAACAATTCCGGTAATCCAAAACAGTTGCTTCATTCGCTTACGCTGCTTCTCTTGCTGTATTTGCTGGATCTTTCGCAAGCTCTTGTACTCGGATTTTTTCGTTGCCTGTGCCATAAGAATTCTCCATCCTTCACATTTAATAACTCTCCCGAATCTAGCACTTCGGGCGATAATACTTAAATTGTAGTGGTGCCTATAATAGAAGTCAATTGGAGAAAAACCGACATTTAGAGATTTACGGAAAGCTCCTGCATAGTTACACCTTGCGGCAGAATTTGTTTGACTTTCTCCCTGACCTGCTCGTCAATAATCGCATGACCAAGGATCGACACTGTGCCGCTGTCCTCACGCATACGTATTAAACGACCTATACCCTGCTTCAGACGAAGCAGCATATGAGGCATGTCCACCGTTTCAAAAGGATCTGAAGAATCTCTGCGTTTGGCAGCAAATACAGGATCGTTGGGAGGGAATGGCAGCGACCAAATAATAACCTGCGATAAGGAAGGCCCAGGAATATCAAGCCCCTCCCAGAGCGTCACTGCGCATAGGACGCTGAGCTCATCATTTTGAAACTCACTGATCAGGTGGCTGATCTCACTGGTTCCCTCGAACAGGAAACGGTAACCGGCCGAATCGGGATGCTGTGCGCTCTCCTTCTTGAATACCTCCAGCTCTTCCCGGGAAGGAAAGAGAATGAGCGCTCTGCCTTCTGTCAGCCGGAGCAGCCCTAAAGTCTGCTTCAGCTTCTCCTTCTCTTGTTGAGAGGAATAGGGCCGTATTGGAGCAAACACTTTCATCTGACGCTCATAATCGTAAGGTGAAGCGATGGAGAAGGACAAGCTGTTCTCTACACCAAGGCTTTCAGATAGATAAGCGAATGAACCGTCAACGGACAAAGTTGCGGAGGAGAAAACGATCGGCATTTTCTTCGAGAAGACCCGCTCCCTCAAAACTTCCTTCACTAATTTAGGCATAATCACGAGTGTCGTACCCTCGAGGTCTTCCTGCACCCAAGTAATTAATCCTGTCGGCTGTTTGAATAAACTGAGCGCAAGCTGAATCATCTCCAAATGCTCTTCGACAATCTTCAGCTGGTAATCGTCAAGCGTGAATAGAGCGCTCTCGAACACAAGCTCCTCTTCGATTGTGCCCAGTATATCCTGAAAACGATTGATCTCACGCAGCAGTTCAGCGCTCAATATGACTTCTTTACGGTCTGAGGCAGCAACCTTGCGGCTTGTCATATTAAGCATATGGAAGAGATTCTCACTCTGATCAATCGCTTCATCAATAGCAACGGCTAAGGATTCCCTTACTTCACCATTCAACAGTCTGGTGATAATCGATTCAAAGACAGCATGCTTCAGTTTGTAAGTGAGGGCCTTCTGTGCGGCGTTTTCAAGTAAATGCCCCTCATCAAAAACAACCGAGCTGTGCTCCGGCAGCAATGGCAGCTGACCTTCGCGTTTCCTCGCTTCATACGTCCAAATATGCTCCATATAGAAATCATGGGAACAAATAATGATATCGGCCGCTTTGCGGTAATGCTCCCTTGATAAGGTCTGTCCACAGCGGTGCCGTCTAGTGCAGACGAGGCAGTCCTGGAAGACATCATAGCCAACCTTGCCCCACTGTTCATCCGTAAGCTCCGGATAATCCTTTCGATTCCCATAAGGGGAGAACACTTGCATTGTACCAGGGGTATGAACGAAATCCGGAAGTCCGCGGTAAATTTGATGAAAGATCTCAGGATCATCGATACTGCCCTTCGCATCATCGAGCTTGTTCAGACATAGATATTGATCCATCGATTTACCGAGTCTGGCATCAATCGTTAAATTCAGATGCCGAGCCAGCTTGGCAATATCACCTTCCGGTTTCACCAATTGCTCAATCAACGATTCATCCGCGCAAGCGATAATGGCAGGCATTCTCATATAACGCGCATAGTTAATGGCATATAACAAGTACACGAAGGTCTTACCTGTCCCAACGCCCGCTTCGGCAAAAATCGTCTGTTTCTCGCTGTAGGCTCTCTCCAGTTGAAAAGCCATGTAAATTTGCTCATCTCGGACCTCAAACCCTGCTTCAGGCAGCTGTTCATAAAAAACATCGGCTATCCAATCGCTTGCTTGTTCAATAAAGGATAGCTTAGGATCAAATTCAAATGGATATGGACTCACTAGTGCTGGCCTCCAGCTCATTTACGTTTTTTCATCTATATAGACGTTAAATAATCATTGTAACATAGATCCTGCTTGCAGGAAAAGAAGTCCAGGACTCACACCTGAACCTCAGAAGTTTTGAATCTCCTTCTTGAGGTTAGACCACATCAAATCCCAAATCCTCGATGGTTTCCTTAATCTGCGCAAGGGTGATCTGTTTGACCTCGTAATTCACGGTCACACTGTTCCCGGATAAATTCACCTTGGCGGCTGCACCCTTCTTCTTCAAGGCTCCCTCTACACTGTTGACGCAGTGCTGGCAGGACATCCCCTTAACCGTCAATGTTATTGTAGACATCTCATCGCTCCTTCGTGCTTTATCGTACGGATGAATGCTCGTGAATATCCGTTTCCTTCTGATTGTTTGCCCGATCCCCGCTGTTCTGAAAGAGAAACACCGAAGCAATGGCTGCAATTCCGATTCCAAACACAAGGGGATGAAGAAGCGAATATTTGGGTTTATGCAGCTCGGGCAGTTTGTCAGCTTCAGCAGTCGAAACAGCCGAAACAGTCGAAGTGGTTGAAGCTGGCTGAGGCGGGACGGCTTCCTCGGTAATGAGCTGCTGCAGAACGAGAAACACGAAGACCATTACAATATCCACAAACAGCAGGATGACATTCGGATGATTCGTTGCCATAACGCCAAGCATAGCCCCCATCATCCCGCCCATAATCCCGGCGAGTATACCATCTAATGCCGCCATAACGCTGACAGGCTTCCCGCTTAGATATCCGCATACCATCCCGAACAGCACAGCCGCAACAGTAGGACTCGTCAAATCCGGCTGATATACAACGCCTGCAATGGTACCGAAAGCTATGCTTGCGATCATGCCAATTGTCATAGCAATCATCATTCCCGCCATGCAGCTCAACCAGAGCCGCCTCTTATAGGTACGTAGGATGGAATAGCCGCTAAAGACGAGCAATACAACCGTACTGAATGCCACAATCATTAGATTCCCTCCACAAACAGGCTGCATTTGTTCATGTTATGGCTAAAGAATCGTGGATATTCCAGCATTTCTGAACGTCAAGAGGCAATCCATGAATATTTTCTAATCGAATTCTCATTATTCAACCGAACCCGTTGATGTTGTAAGTGAATCCGGTTCCCATGTAAATAGTGGGAGCTTTTGCTGTGATATAGTGATTGAGGCAGTCAAGCAACGCCAAACAAAAAAACATATTAGGGGGAATCAACATGTTGAATAGCAAATTCGCAAAATTGGTCGCAGGCGTCACATTGAGCTTTACTTTAGTAGCAAGCGGCTCCGCCGTCCTTCCACCGAAAATGGCGCATGTTGCGTCCGTCTCTGCTGCATCTAAATCAAGTAATATCATAAGCACGGGTAAACGTTATCTGGGTGTTCCTTATAAATTCGGGGTTTCTTCCTATCGAACCGACCGCTTTGACTGCTCTTCGTTCACACAACGGATTTACAGACTTAATGGCATTAATCTGCCAAGAACGTCTAAGAGCCAGTCCAAAGTAGGCAGATATGTATCGCGCAGCAATCTTCGCCCAGGCGATTTGGTTTTCTTCTATAAGCCAATCCATCACGTTGGCGTTTATATCGGTAACGGTAAGGTCATGCACACTTACGGTAAACCGGGAGTTACAATCTCCAATATGAAATCAGGCTGGTGGAGCAAGCATTACACGACTGCAAGACGCGTCCTGTAGATATTTATTGAATGAGACAAGCCTTGCAATCCCTATTCCAGGGATTGCAAGGCTTTATTTGCATGGGGAACGCTGTCAAATTTCCTTTATCCTCTATAGTGACAAGCTTTAGTCCGTCCCCCGTAAGATGGTTTCTCCAAAGATCCTCTTTGGCGATCAGCTTTTTTTGCGGATGGAGGCAAGCGTCGAGCCATCGGCGACCTGCAGCCAGTGAAGCTTGCTGACACCAATCTGCTGGGATGTATAGATGCCTGAATGACCCGAGAATAAATAGCTGATAATACAGGCAATGAACATATAGACTACTGCATCGGAGCCGAAAAGCTCAATACCGAGTATGAAGCATGCAATCGGCGTGTTGGTTGCTCCGCTGAAGACACCGATTAAGCCTAAGCCTGCGAGAAAAGGCGCACTTACCTGCAGTAAACCTGCAAGAGCATTGCCAAGCGTCGCTCCAATGACGAAAAGCGGTGTCACCTCACCGCCCTGGAAGCCGGCGCCAAGGGTGATGGACGTTAGTATGATTTTCCATAAAAAAGCAAATGAATGGACGGGTTCATGAAAAGACTCGACCAGCAGCGGGATACCGAGCCCCAAATAATCGCGTGTGCCAATCAGATAGGTCAGTGCGATGACCAATAGCCCGCCGATTATACTTTTGACCATGACATTTGGAAAGAATCTGCGAAATTGATCCTTCAGATAGTGGGTCAGCTCGCTGAATATCCGGCTGGTCAGTCCGAAGAGAATCGATGCAAAAATAACCTTCAGCAAAGCGAGCAGCGTTAAGCCAGGAATTCCGCTCATGGCGTAATGAATATGGTGAATGCCCCAAGCCTTCGTAACCAAATCTCCGACAAAGCTTGCGGTAAAGCATGGAACAAGTGCTTCGTAACGTAAGACTCCGATCGTTATCACTTCGATACCGAATACCGCACCTGCAACCGGCGTTCCAAAAACCGAGCCAAATCCGCCGCTTATTCCGCACATCAGCAGGATCCGCCGGTCAAGGGGCTTCACGCGCAGCAATTTCCCAAGCCTCTCCGCCAAGCTGCCGCCCATCTGAACCGCTGTTCCTTCCCTTCCGGCAGAGCCGCCGAACAAATGAGTCGCCAGCGTACCGATCAGAACAAGCGGTGCCATACGAAGCGGTACCGGCTCATTGCCACCTTGGACTTGCTCAAGCAGCAAATTATTGCCCTTAGCCGCATTATTCCCAAGCTTGAAGTAAAGATAACTGATGAGAGCACCGCCAGCCGGCAGTAAAAATAACAACCAGGGGAGCTCAAGCCTCGTGCTTGTTACTTTATCCAACAATGCCAAAAACAAAGCGGAGGCGCTGCCGGATAAGAGTCCGACCAGCACGCCATAGAAGATCCATTTGAAGAGATTCATCGGCAGCTCCGGCACAGAACGGCCAGCCCGCCATACTTGCTTCACTCTTCCACGCAGGCCTGAGCTTGAATCCTTATAGGCTGCTGTTACCTTCACCTGCATCAAACTGACCTTCTTTCCACATCTCTTATAGAGAAACCTGTGTACATAAAAACAGACTCCTACCAGCGCAGCTGCGCTGGTAGGAGTCATTAGCCCGGATTCAAGCGGTTCTGGCGAACTCCATCGCCTTATTAACTAAGCTCATCATAAAGCAGCCTGTATGTGGAATCAAGTATTTTTTCACGATTTCCAATAACCGAGTATAAAACCACTATGAAATCGCCCATCCTAAATAGAATGGAGGAGGTGAATCCGTCATGGCTAAAGATGTTCTATGCGAAGTGAATTCCTGCAAGTACTGGGCTGCAGGCAACCACTGCAACGCATCGTCGATTTATGTTGTCAGTCACCGCGGCAAACAAGCTAATAACTCTGAAGAAACAGATTGCAAGACCTTCGAACCGAAAATTTAAATCCCAATCAGAAAGAGCCGCCTTTGCGAGAAGGCGGCTCTTCTCCTTCTCTAGATGTAGTATAACCAATGATGATAATAATTATCAGTGAGAATGAAAATTATTACGACTGGCTAATGAGTGTGCTTATTGAAGGATTAACCCCTTTTCGGGAAGTTCTCACGGAACCGCTGCGCGATGAAATCATTCACCTGCCACAAGTCAGCAACCGGCTGGTTGGTATGCGGAAGGGTATGCAGATAGCCTGGAGGACCAAACTCAGGAGTCACTGTGGCGTAAGCAGCTCCCTGTGCTTGACGCAGGTTCAGAATTTGTTTCCACCATTTCTCGAACAGCTCCAGTTCATAAGCATATTCCTTCGCGGATGGATCCGGTACCTGCGGGCCTTCCGGGTAACCGACACGCGCATGTATATGTATCGTACGCTTGATCGCAAGCTCAAGATCAGCCAGATTATCAGCCAAATGCGATTCACATACACAGACCCAGTGACTGAAATCCGCCGTGATCTTCAGTTCATCGAAGGCTTCCAGCAAATTTGCAGTCGTCCAAGGCGTAAACATGGCGCGCTGGCGATGGGTTTCATGACCAACCGCAATGCCGGCTTGACGTTCAATGACGAGCGCCTGCTCGAAGAAGCTTGCCTGCTGCTCGAATGTCTCTCTGTCCAGAGAGCTGTGTGAATTGATAAGCACAGGCTTAAAGGCGGCAGCTTGCTGCACCTGCTGAGCAAAACTGTCGGCATGGTTGCCACCTGTGAAGATCTGGGCGATATAGTCGAAATTATATTCCTCGAGAAGCTCTTTAAATTCAGCTTTATCTGCTTGGGACGGAAGTGCAGCCTCTATGCCATGAAAGCCTGCTTCCTTCGTACGCTTAAACTGCTCGCGGTAGGTGCCCTCCACCCCCCATAAAGCTTTGAAAATATTCACTTTCATCGGTATTGCCCCTCTCCTATGACTTCGAAATAGCGATCTGCTTAACTATACGGTCAAAGAGGTTCAAGTTTCAATCCAAAATACTCAATGCTTATTAAACCCAAGCTGCAGCAGCGACTCCGCATCGCTCCAAACTCCTGTTGACGTCGATTGCAGCACGACCGCTATCAATTGCTTTGCATTCGAGCTGGCTGAAGCAACCACGCAATAGCCTGCTTCCGAGGTGAAGCCCGTCTTGATTCCGCTAGCCCTTTTATAGTAAAAGCCGCTGTCCTGTTGAAGCAGCTTATTGCGGTTCACCAATGTTTGAGCCCCGCTTCCTGCATGAATTTGATACTCCGTCTCACTCACCAATGTACGGAACAGCTTATTCTTCCTCGCTTCCTTGGCAATAAGCGCCAAATCATAGGCAGTTGAATAATGATTCGGATCATGCAGCCCATGCGGATTAACAAAGTGGGATTCTTTAGCCCCAAGCGCCCCAGCCCTCTTATTCATGAGCTTGGCAAACTCATCGATCGCCTGCTCCGCCGGCAGGGTCTTCCCCGTTTCCTGACTCATGACATAACGTGCAATCGTTCTGGCCGCATCATTACCCGATGGAAGCAGAAGCGCTGCAAGTAAATCCTTGAGCGTGAGCTGTTCTCCTTCGTATAAGCCGGCCGAGCTCTCGTCGGACGTTCGCATGCGCACCTCATCCCCTACCGTCACTCGGTCATTCGGATTCCCTTTCTCGAGTGCGATTAGCGCGGTAAGCATCTTCGTCGTACTAGCCGGATACAGCTTCTCGTGAATGTTTTTGCTGAACAAAATGCGGCCTGTCTTCTCATCCATGACGAGTGCGGCTTCCCCTTGTACATCCTGAACCGCTATTCCTTCGTTATGCTCCGTAGTAATTGCGGCGAGCGCTTGAACCCCATCGGAAGTGATCTCCTGCAGGGTACTCCAATTTGAAATTGCGGCATACGACACCAATAATACCATGATGGATATGAATGATTTTCTCAACCCGGCTATGCTCAACAAGAGACTTGCTCCTCTCTGATCTTCCATCCGTTACTGTTATCTCCGATTATGAGCGCCAAACTTTAAATGGCACGTAAGAAAAGATTACGAAAAGATAACGAAATCCTTAAGAAAACGAAGGAAGTCCGCCTCAGAGGAATAAGGCGGACCTATTTATTGCGTATATTCTTTTATGGTCACGGTAAACACTGTCTGCTCCAGCGAGCTTCTTGCCGATAAATGGCCGCCATGCAATTCGACGATCTCCTTGGCTATCGCAAGCCCAAGTCCAGACCCTCCGGAATGAACGGCGCGGGATTTTTCCACCCGATAGAACCGCTCAAAGATATGAGGCAGATCCGATGCCGGTATGACCTCTCCGTAGTTAATAATATCGATTACGATCTGATGCTTATCCTTATAACCGGTAATATCTAAGTACAGTCCTTCACGGCCATATTTGATCGCATTGGTGAGCAGGTTCTCGAATACCCGCCGCAGCTTGTTTCCGTCCGCTGACACGATCAGCTGCGAAGATTCAAACTTCATTCTCGGCGTGAGGCTCGCTTGTTCAAATTGAAGCTGAAACTGCTCCGTCAACTGATGCAGCATTTCAACGAGATTGATTTTACCTTCCCGCAGCTTCATCTCATGATTGCGCAGCCTGGTATATTCGAATAAATCTTGAATGAGCTGACTCATCCGCTCGGATTCCTCATATACAAGGGAAACATAATAACGAAGCTCTACCTCATCCCGGTACAGATCCTGCTCGATCAGCCCCAGATAGCCCGTTATCGATGTGAGCGGCGTTCGCAAATCATGCGATACATTCGTAATTAATTCATTCTTCGTCTGTTGGGCTTTCCGTTCCTCCACCAAGGCCATGTCCAGCCGTTCCACGAACTGATTGATGTGAACAGCCAGCTGCTCCAACCCTTCGACCTGCCTAATCGGCACCTTATGCTGAAGATCCCCGCGGGCTATTCGCTCGACATCCTCTGTCATCTGGGCCAAATAACGCTGATGGCGCAGCTTCCGGTCCCTTGGGAAGAAATAAGCGGCTGCCACGATAAAAATCATTACAATGGCGATCACATATATTTCGGGATATCCGATGTTCCAATTGAACCAATTGAAGATCTCCCTGGGGCTGAGCGAAGCAATCTTGGAATAAAAGAACGTTCGGCTGAGTGTGACCAGAACAGCTAAGCCGACTACAGACACGAGAGCGCTCCAGAATAAAGGGACCAGCCATCTAAGCTTCAATTTTGTAGCCAACCCCCCATACGGTATGAATGAGCTTCTCGCCATCCATTTCTTTAATCAGTTTCTCACGCAATCTGCTCATATGCACGGTTACGGAGTTGTTCGATTCGTAATATTTCTCTTTCCAGACCAGCTCAAAAATATCCTCCGAGCTGAATACGCGTCCGGGTTGACTGGCAAGCAGATACAAAATATTAAATTCAAGCGGCGTCAGCTTGATCGGACGGGCCTCGAACGATACCGAATGCGTCATTTTATCAATTTGAAGGGATTGAATGTGGAGAATATGCTCTTGTGCCGGCTGCTGCTGCATCTGCGTCTTCGCTTGTGATTGATAATAGGTCCTTCTTAACAGCGATTTCACCCGGGCAACCAGCTCCAGCGGGTTAAACGGCTTAACCAGATAATCATCGGCCCCCGTCATCAATCCGGTTATTTTATCCATATCGCCATCCTTGGCGCTAATCATAAGAATCGGCGTTGTCCTGGTCTCACGGATCCGCAGACAGACGCTTAAGCCGTCTAGGCCAGGCATCATAATATCCAGAATAACGAGATCAATCGGCTGATTCTCTATAATTTCAAGTGCCTGCAGCCCATCACTGGCTTTATGGATGAAATAGCCCTCGTTCAAGAGATATATTTCAATGAGCTGAGCAATCTTTGGATCATCATCGACGATAAGCAGTTGTCTGTTCACTTCACTGTCCCACCTTTAAATTAAACTTCCCTTAAGCTCCGTTCGCCATCGTTAGACGACTTGTACTAACAAAAAGTTTAACAAATTCTCCACCCAGCCGTAAAGAAGACGAAAACGACCATCCTAGAGGGAGATGATCGTTCCTGTTCGGCTCACAGCCCTGCCGATTTACGATAACAATGCCGTTTCATTCGCGCCTGCGTTATTCAGACGCAGCTGCTGGGTCGCAAATTCCCGGTACAGCTCATGCGACTCCAAGAGCTCGAAGTGCGTCCCGCTTCCGGTAATCGTTCCTTTCTCCACAAATAGGATCTGGTCCGCGTCCACCACCGTCGACAGACGATGAGCGATAACGAGTGTCGTTCTTCCGGCCATCAGATTCTTCAGCGCTTCCTGTACGACGACCTCCGACTTACTGTCCAAGCTCGATGTCGCTTCGTCTAGCATTAAGATCTTCGGATCCCGCAGGAGCGCCCTGGCAATTGCAATACGCTGCCGCTGGCCGCCGGAGAGCTTGACTCCCCGCTCCCCGACCTCAGTTTCATATCCTTCCGGAAGTTCACTGATGAACAAATCGGCATAAGCCATCTTTGCCGCCTTTAAAAGCTCCTCACTGCTAACCTCACGTTCCAAGCCATAACACATATTAACCCGGATGCTCCCGGCAATCAGAGGGCTCTCTTGAGATACATATCCGAATAAGCTGCGCCATGAAGGCAAGGAAAACGAATCAATGGAATCTGAGCCGAAGGTGATCGTCCCCGAAGTCGGCTTATAATAACGCTCCAGCAAAGAGAACAGTGTGGTTTTGCCGCCTCCGCTCGGTCCAACGATAGCCGTTACCGAGTCCGGTTCGGCTCTGAAGCTCAGATTGCTCAATACCTTATCTCCATCGGCACCATAACCAAAGGAAAGATGATTAACCGTAATCGGCAGATCGGCCCGATCAACCGGCTTACCTGTTACATGATCTTCTTCCTCATAATCCAAAATTTCAATAATCCGTTCTGTAGCGCCGATTGTCTTCTGGAACTGGGTGAAGAAGGTCGTGATTTGACTCATCGGCATCACGATTTGAATCAAATAGAGGATAAACGCGACCAGTTCGCCGGCAGACAGCGCTCCGGATGAAACCCTCATACCGCCATAACCGACAATAACGACAAGAAGCATCATAATGACGAAGAACATAAGCGGTGCAATCATAGCCTGTACCTTGGCTTCCTTTAAGCCGAAACGGAATAAGCTCTTGATGCGTTCATTGCCGCTCCCATATTCTCTAGCTTCTGCATTCGATGACTTTACAAGGCGGATTTCCGAGAGAACCTGCGTCAGAACAGTCGTGAAAGAAGCGGTTTCCTCCTGCAGCCCTTTGGATATCTTGAACATCTGCCTGCCGAGCGGAACGAGAAACAACGCAGCAACCGGAATGACGCCGAGCATAACAGCCGTCATTTTCCAATCCATATAGAAAAGGACGATGATCGAACCGATAATGGAAACCACTCCTGTGAAAAAGCCTGTCGTATGCTCGGCGATGAGTGACTTCACGACACCCGTATCATTCGTCATCCTGCTGATCGTCTCTCCGGTACGATGGTTGTCGTAGTAGCTGACAGGCAGCACCAGCAGCTTCCTCCAAAGACGGTCTCGCAGCGCTGCAACGATCTTCTGGCCGATCCGGTTGAGCATATAAATGGACAGGCCGCTTGCTATGGTCTGAACGATGAATATACCGCCAATTCCGCCAATCTGGCTCCAGCTCAAATTGTTTAAAGAAAAGCCGTCCACCAGATTCTTCGTAAACAAAGGAATAACCAATCCGACCAGAGTTGAAGCCATACTCATGATGACCGCGATAGTCAGAAGCGGTATCGATGGTTTGGTGTTACGGATGAGCGAGAGAAAAAGTCTCCACTTCGCTTTTCCAGCTGCAGCTGGTGCAGCTTGTTTTACTATTTTCTCCGAAACAAGGTTTGACTCATTTAATTTAGCCGTATCCATCATTTTGATGTCCTCTCTACCCTTAAAGATGGGGCTTGATTGATGTATGGATGCATGTCATTTCATGATCTCTATACACCAAGCATACAATCGGTTTTTGAACGGAATATGAACAGATTGACTTCACCTTGAAAAAAGTGTCATGATCAATTTATCAAATGCATTGGGGGCGATTCATTCATGTCAAATGATCTATTGTTTCATTCGGTTATCCCGATTTTGCGCGCGCCTATCAAGGCCAGCTCATCGCACAGAAATACAAATACGCACGCCCAGGTGTCGAAACAACGCCTTGGAATTCTTTAGATGTCCGGGTCACCGACCCATTCGGCAACCGAATTACCTTCACTCAGAGATTGCCGGAATAATATGCTCAAACAATAACTGCTTAGAAGCCATCGCGCTGCTCTTATCAACCGCCTCCCTGCGGACTACGACGACCGCATCACGTTCTGGGATCACAAAGATATACTGCCCGCCGTATCCTTTGGCAAAATAACAGGAAACGACGCCGTTATGCTCCTTCGAAGATATCCACCAGTGATATCCATATTCTCCGAAGATCGGCGGCTCATAATGCTGAAAGCCTTTATGGTGTACGCATGTAGAGCTGTCGATCCAGGAGGATGGGATAAGCTGTTCCCCATTCCAGCTCCCCTTCTGCAGATAGAGCTGACCGAATTTAGCCATATCGAGCGCGGTAAGATGCAGGCCTGCACCGCCCTCGGAAACTCCGCCCGAGCTGTTCCATCTGGACTTTCGGAACCCAAGTCTTTTAAACAGATGAAGTTCAGCGTATTCACTTGCCGACAGCTCCGTGGTCCGCGTCAAAATCGCCGAAAGCAAGTGAGAAGCACCGGAATTATAGGTGAACACTTCGCCCGGAACGTGAGCCATCGGCTGTTTCACAATGAAATCAATCCAGTCCTTCGTTCGTTTCATCTGCCAATACGGTTTATCAAACTCCGGCCATTCCAGCCCCGCCGTCATCGACATCAGATCCTTAATGCGGATGGATCGCTTACGCTCATCCGAATCCTTGCGAATCTCTTCAAAATAATCGGCTATCGGCTGATCCAAGCTGCTAATATAACCCTGCTCCACCGCCATGCCAATGAGTGCGGATAAAAAACTCTTCGTACTCGAATAGATAGCCCCGACACGGTCGGTCTGCTTGACATGCCATTTCCACCGAATCGTACCATGGTGCACTACAATAACGTCCTTTATTTTCCAAGCCAGCAGTTTAGGGAGCAATTGATTCAATCCAAGCCCGTCTGCCTCATCAGGCTCATAACCGCAAGAGAGCAGGTTCCTCTCGTCCATCGTATGCTGCATATCTGGCCCGCCTTTCAAAGATGGTCAAACAAAAAGGACTCCCGCTTTTATACGGAAATCCCCCTCATTTGTACGTTTCTTAGCAATTATTCGCCTGTTACGACCTTGCCCGGCCAGCTCAGCATGCCGCCAACCATATTTACAACCTCATACCCCTGAGCTGACAAATAATCACACGCTTTACCGCTGCGGTTGCCGCTGCGGCAAACCAGATAAATCGGTTCTGAGAAATCATGAAGCTCGCCAACACGCTCAACAAATTGAGACAGCGGAATACTGACAGCTTCACCAATATGACCTGATTCCCATTCATCCGGTTCACGAACATCAATCACACTCAGCTTCTCGCCTTCGCGCAGCTTGGTCTCCAGTTCACTTGCCGTAATTTCTCCATACATATGTAAGCAGCTCCTTGTGGTTAAATGATCACAAATCTTCCTCTCATTTTACCTGCGGGAACTGGCTGCTGTCCAGTTGTATTAGATCTTCACAGCTGTACCGCTTACCGCAACCATCAGCATGCCTTCACGGACCACTTCATAATCGATGTCGATGCCCACCAGCGCATTCGCGCCAAGACGTGCGGCATGATTGGACATTTCTCCAAAGGCGACATCTCTTGCTTCCTTCAGCTTGGTTTCATAAGCGCCGGAGCGTCCGCCGACAATATCTGTAATGGAAGCAAACAGATCACGTACAATGTTCGCCCCCATGATGGCTTCCCCTGTTACCACACCAAGGTATTCTTGAATCGGACGTCCTTCAATCGTTGGAGTCGTTGTGATGATCATCAATCATTCCTCCTCATATTAATGGATATTGCCTAGCTCGCCCATGGACCTCGCCGTCTTCGGTAAACTGGATCCTCACAACACGTTCAGACTTTCGTTCAAACCAAATCCGAACGGTTACCTCGAATTTATGCGATCCCTTATCGAGCAGCAGTCGGAAGGTTTCTGAAGCTATTTCATTCGCACCTTCGCTCCGGCCCACATGCTTGTAATCGACAATGTTGGCATTGTAACGCTTAACCGTTTCTTTCATAGCCAATCTTCCCCACTTCGCATAATCGGGCTCCGCGGCCGCGGCCTGCGGTATAAACCCGATCAGCAAACCAACTAGGAGCAGCATTGTGACTACCGGCTTTAAAGTAGATTTCATCATCTGGACACCTCCATAACTTACTTAAGAAGGTAGAATACCCCATCTGATGAAATTTTAATCTTTGCCGCAGATTCGGCTGGCCGTCAGCAGAAGAATGGACAATAAGAGCAAATAACCTAACCATATAGCCGTTTCACTGGACCAACCTGCCGTTCGTTCCGCTGTTTTATACAGCAGAATTAGGAACCAATACATCACCAGGAAAGCCGCGCCAAGCACCAATCGCCCCCTTTGGATTGACATATACAACAGGGACGACAGATACAGCCCGAATAATGCAGCAGTCAGCGGCGCTACGATGAAGATCCCGAGCCATAATCGGTCATAGGAAAAATAATATTTAAACAAGAATAGCAGGACGCCCATACCAACCGCACATAACCAGAGCAGAGCTTTAACATGAGGGACAGCCCGCTGCTCCGGACGCTGCTCTATCCGGTTCTCTTGGCGCCACTTTTTGAAACGTGCAAGCAGCAGCAGAGCCGGAACAATTAATCCGAGCAGCGAGAAACCGTACTGCATCCACTGATAAATACCTTCTCCGCCATACTCCTCCTTTAATAAGGGAAATTCATTGACGAATGTTCCTGACCGGTGTGTCCAGCCATCCATAAACATATGCGTCAGGAAGCCAATGAACAGCGAAATAAGAAAACCAACCCAGGCTTTAGGGGAATTAATCTCCCATCTGGCTCTTGTCATGCTTTGTACAAATCGGTCAAGTCCCCAAATTGAAGGTATAAATTGCGGCAGCACCGGCTTCACAACAAAATGAAAAGCAAAAGCGAGTCCAATACATAACGGAAGACCCAGCACAAAAAAACCGGTTAAGGAATGGCCTATCGTTCGATACGATTCCATGGCTGCAAAATACTCAAGATCCGGCGCCATGCTTCCGAGCAGCAGTCCAGTCACACTAAGCCATTTGGGAGCAGCTCGGTATAACGGAACGGAATAGAGGGGATGCGAGAAAGTGAATGGCATCAGATTCTAATCCAGTTGGCCAAACTTTTGCAGCGGCCATAGGCGGAAGATTGCCCGTCCTTCTAGACTCGACATCGCGATCGGACCAAGCTCGCGGCTGTCTTGACTGTTCTCACGGTTGTCTCCCATAACAAACACTTCATTAGCGGGTACTGTGAACGGAACGGCCATACCGTTTGTGAAAGTCGTCCCTATTATGTAGGTTTCCTTTAATGGTACATCATTAATGTACACGGTTCCGTTCTTTATATCGAGCTTATCCCCAGGCAAGCCGATGACCCGCTTAATGAGACGCTTGTCGCTTTCAGGTCCGTCAATGATGACAATATCGCCCCGGTTCGGCTTCTCGAAGTGATAGGAGATTTTGTCCTCAATCAATCGTTGACCTTCCACAAGTGTATGCTGCATGGATACATTTCTTACCTCTGTCTGTGCAAAAGCATAATTCTGGATGAGTAATGCGACGACGATCGCGATCGTAAGGGAAACCGCCCAATCCCTCAGCTCACGCCTCCAGCTTTTCTTAATAATCTGATTCATTTGCGGCTGTTCCGTGTTCATGCTTCTTGTTCTCCTTCCAAAGCTCCCCAGGATGCATTGCAAACTTCTATTCTTATACGATTGAAGATGCGGTTTAGTTGCTCTTCCTAATCGTTTCAATCTTCAAATTTCGCCAAAAAAGGATTGCTCCCGCCTCCCGCATGCGATAAAGTAAGGAAACTGAGCCTAATACTTAAAGGAGTGAATACACTTGCAGCCTCAAACCGCAGCAGTTTTAAATCAGCCGTCCATTGCAGCTTCCCGCTTCGATCATGCCATATTTATAACCGTAACCCTGCTTTATTGGTCTACGTTATACGTTTATGTCCCTATCCTCACTCCTTTCATGAAGGAAAGCGGCTATTCGGATCTCTTAATCGGCTTTGTCCTTGGCAGCTATGGATTTACTCAAATGTTTGTCCGTTTTCCTCTAGGACTCTTATCCGATAAGCTTCACAAACGAAAACCGTTTCTCATGCTGGGCTTGCTGACAGGTGCGCTGAGCTGCCTGCTCTTCACCATACCGGGGTCGTGGCTTTGGCCCTTAGCCGGCCGTATTATGTCCGGAGTTTGCGCATCAGCATGGGTTGCATTCACCGTTCTGTATGCCGGATATTTCGTTTCCAAGGACGCTACCAAAGCGATGAGTAATATTAGCTTCATGACGGTTACCGGGCAGCTCATCGGTATGATTCTCAGCGGCTGGCTTGCCGGCGCTTACGGCTGGAACGCCGCATTCTATGCAGGCATTGCACTGGGGTTGGTAGGACTTATACTTGCCATGGCAGTTAAAGAGCCCCGCGAAGGCGTTACTCGAGCTCCCATATCACTCAAGCATCTTCAGGAGGTTGTACGGACGCCTTCGCTGATTCAGGTTTCAACGTTATCTATATTGGCGCACTGCGTTCTATTCATTACGATGTTCGGCTTTACACCGCTTAAAGCAATTGCGCTCGGGGCGTCAACCAGCCAGCTGACGGCAATCGTAATCGCCTTTATGGTCCCGCATGCCGTTACGTCCCTCTTCAGCGGGCGTCTGATTGCACCCCGTTATGGAACATGGAATGTCATTCTGATCGGATTCGCACTCAGCGCTACTTTCACCATTGCGATCGCTTACTCGCCATCGCTCGGCTGGCTGTATGCCACACAGGCGCTCAACGGTCTGGCACAGGGGCTTTATTTCCCTTTGCTGCTTGGACTTGCTATTCAGCCCTTCGAGCCTTCCAAACGAGCTACCGCAATGGGCTTCTACCAAGCCGTCTATTCGGTCGGCATGTTTGCCGGTCCTTTTCTGGCTGGATTCGTCAATGAAAGCTTTGGCCGTGATTACGGCTTCTGGCTTGGCGGCGTCTTCGCCATTATAGCCATTATCTTATCTCTGATCTGGAAGCGGTCACCGAACAATACGATCCACTAATAACAAAAAGAGCACCTGCCGCCCGGCAGGTGCTCTTTGTATATACGATCCTAACTATTCAATGCACTCTTCAGGGTCAACCGGTGAAGCATCTTCCACATTAATTTTCTCGGCAACGGTATCGCGAATAATGGAGACAACCGTTTGCAGCAGATAATTGATATCGGACTGGCTTTGCTGGAATTCCGAGATAATCGGGATACCATCAAGCTCGTCCTGCAGCTCATCAATCTCCTTCTCAATCTTCGCAACCATATCTTGATTTTTGAACGTCGTCTCAAAAGCAACGATTTCCTTCTGCTTCTTCTTAATCTGAGCGATTAAGGACTGAATCCGGTCATTGCCTTGAATTTGCTTCTCGGCACGCTGGTAATGCTGCACTTCCTCGGAGGTGTAGATCATACCGGCCAGCTCTTTCGTTTTTGCCATAATATCGGCACGGACAATAATATCCTGTGTATCAAATTTCGGCACGCTGCAGTTTGAGTCGTGGTCGTGATCATGGTCTTGCGTATGTGATGCTGCTGTTTGCTCGTTAGCCATCTTAATTTCCAACTCCTCGGATTAGTCAATATTAGGTCCTGTCTATGATCAAGTCATGCCTATCAAGAAACCGCTTCTTGCGTCATTGGAGCTTCGGTAACTTCAGCCTTCATATACCAAGTTTGGGTCTCCGTAATGCGGACCTGCACGAATTGACCGATCCAGTCCTTCGGACCTTCCAGATGAATCAAGGCATTTGTCCGTGTGCGGCCTGACAGAACATGCGAATTATTCTTGCTTTCACCTTCAACGAGCACCTCGACGACTTCACCTACCATGCTCTCGTTGTTGGCCCTGCTAAGTTCAGCGATTAGCGCATTCAGCTTAGCAAGGCGCTGTTTCTTCACTTCAGCCGGGATGTTGTCTTCCATATCAGCTGCCGGTGTACCCTCTCGCGGCGAATAAATAAATGTATAGGCCGACGAGAAGCCTACCTCGCGCATGAGAGACAGCGTTTCTTCGAACTGCTTCTCCGTTTCGCCAGGGAAACCGACAATGATATCCGTGGTTAGCACAGCTTTCGGGATCGCCTGCTTGATCTTGCGGACAAGCTCCAAATACATCTCACGCGTATATTTGCGGCTCATTCGTTTCAGCACCTCTGTGCTTCCAGATTGAACCGGAAGATGAATATGCTCCACGAGGTTGCCGCCAGTTGCAAGTACATCAATCAAATGATCATCGAAATCACGCGGATGACTTGTCGTAAACCGGATCCGCGGAATATCGATCTTCCTCATATCGGCCATCAAATCTCCGAATCTATACGAAGTATCCTCGAAATCCTTGCCGTAGGCATTCACATTCTGGCCAAGCAATGTAATCTCTTTGAAGCCCTGACGTGCCAGCTCGCGCACTTCCGCAATAACATCCTCCGGGCGTCTGCTCCGCTCCTTGCCCCGCGTATACGGGACGATGCAATACGTACAGAATTTATCGCAGCCATACATGATATTCACCCAGCCGCGCATACCTTCACGCTTCTTCGGCAGGTTCTCAATAATGTCGCCTTCCTTGGACCACACCTCGACAACCATTTCTTTACTGAACATGGCGTCCCGCAATAGATGAGGAAGCCGGTGGATATTATGCGTCCCAAAGATCACATCGACGAAGGAATGCTTCTGCATGATGCGCCCCACGACGGATTCCTCTTGGGACATACAGCCGCATACCCCGAGAATTAGTCCGGGTTTTTCGATTTTGAGATGCTTCAAATGTCCTAACTCACCGAACACCTTATCTTCCGCATTCTCACGCACCGCACAAGTATTAAGCAGGAGAACATCCGTCTCGCGGCGGTCTTCGGTAGCGGTATAACCCATCTGCTCGAAGATCCCTTTCATGACTTCAGTGTCATGCTCGTTCATTTGGCAGCCATAAGTCGTAATCATATACTTCTTGCCTTTGCCAAACTGCTCCATCTCAGGAGGGATCGCAGATTCATAATGAACCTGAATGCCTTCCTTACCCCGGCGCTTCTCGTCTTTGTAATTTGGCGCAGAGTTTATCGTTATATCACGGCCTTTAATCCGGTAGGTTGTTTTCCCGTCTTCTTCCTTCAACACCTTCGCACCCGTGAAATCGAAGTACTTGGAATAATCCTCCGGAGCCTTATCAGCCTTCTGGCTGGAGAGCTTTTCATTCTCGTTTGTCATGCGTTCTCACATCCCTTTATCTCACAAACACGTAATATACAATTCAAAAATAAATTATATCATACCTTCATGCTCGATAGCCATTGTCCAAAAAAGAGATTCTCTAATTAGCAAAAAGGGATCCTTCCCAAGCGGCGCCGGAAGAATCCCTTTCCATTTAACTTTGAACAGGCTCACTTGACTTTGCAGCACGTCCGCCTATTTCGATAGCGTTGCAGCAGATGAGAGCACCTCTGCCGAAGAGGCCGGCTGCTGCTGTGCAGATGCAGATATATGCTGGATTCCTTGAGCGGATTCCTCTACGATTGTCGGCAACATGTCCCCTCTTCTTATTTTTCAGAGCTTCCTTCGGTCTATTTCTATTGGAGGATTTCAGCTTCATCCCCTGTTTTGGCGCCTGCTGCGTTGGCCTCATCGGTATCGATATGCAGATCAAGAGCGTAATCATCGGATACCCGTGCAATTACATTAGCAAGTACTAATCCGCGTTCTCCGGATAAACGAACCGAAAGCCGCTGTTTATCCTCAATGCCTAAGCTTTCAGCATCGCTTGTATGAAAATGAATATGGCGTGCGGCTACTATGACACCCTCTTCAATAGCAATCTCGCCTGCCGGACCTTTAATCGTAATTCCTGCTGAACCGGCGATATCACCTGATTCCCGGACAGGCGGGTTAATGCCCAAGCTGAAAGCATCCGTTCGCGAAACTTCCAGCTGTGTTCGTTTACGGGCCGGACCAAGTATCCGGACCTTCGCGAAGCTCCCTTTCGGCCCAATTACCTCGACGGTTTCATTAGCTGCGAATTGTCCTGGCTGAGATAGAGGCTTCATTGAAGTCAGCTCGGTTCCTTGTCCAAATAAGAAGGCTACATGCTCCTCTGATAAGTGAATATGTCTGGCGGAAACACCTACAGGTACTCTACTCATTAATTCAACGCCTTCTTTCGCCTCTATGTATGAAAAGGCACACAGCCTGATGGTGATGGGCTGCATGCCTTCTTGGTTCATCCGTGAATGATTATCTGAACTCGGCGACTAATTTATTGAATTGCTCTTGTGACAAATCAAGATCTTGATTAGCCAAGCCGCTCTCGTTGAAACCTGTAACGAGGTCCTCGTAGGATTTGCGCTCTTTGTTTTGGTAAATAAGGCCTGTGAGCATCCCGTTGGTTTCCATAATTTTCGTCATTGCCGTTACACGATTCGATGAATCGTAATCTGGGAATTGATCCAAATTAACGATATTCTCTTTAAACCAATCATAGGTGTTTACTTTGTTGAACGTTACGCATGGGCTGAACACGTTAATCAAGGAGAACCCTTTATGCTGCAGACCTGCTTCGATTAAAGCTGTCAGCTGCTTCAGATCGCTTGAGAAAGACTGCGCGACGAACGTTGCACCTGCGGACATCGCAATTTCCAGCGGTGAAAGCGTCGTTTCAATTGAACCTTCAGGCGTAGACTTCGTCTTGAAGCCTTCCGCACTCCGCGGTGAAGTCTGACCTTTAGTCAGTCCATAGATTTGGTTATCCATAACGATATACGTTACGTCAACGTTTCGGCGAATCGCATGTACAGTGTGCCCCATGCCGATTGCAAACCCGTCGCCGTCACCGCCGGAAGCGATAACGGTCAATTCCCGGTTTGCAAGCTTAACGCCTTGCGCGATCGGAAGCGCACGGCCATGAATACCATGTAATCCGTATGCATTAATGTAGCCGGAAATACGGCCGGAACAACCGATACCGGAGATTACCGCTAGACTTTCAGGCTCAAGGCCTACATTTGCCGCAGCACGCTGTATGGCTGCTTGTACGGAGAAATCTCCGCAACCCGGGCACCAGTTTGGCTTTACATTATTACGAAACTCTTTAAACGTCGCCATCTTAGATCATCTCCTTGCATGCTTTGTGCACTTCGGAAGGCAAGAACGGATTACCGTCATATTTCAGAACATTTTTGATTTTGTCGGCAAAGCCGGCATGAAGCTTCACTTGATCCGCCAGCTGTCCTGTTGCATTATTTTCAAGCACAACAACTTTCGCCGCACTTTCCAGATATGTTTTCACCAGTTCAGTCGGGAACGGGTGAATTTGGCGGATCGTAATATGGTTCGTTGTCACGCCATCTTGTTCAAGACGAAGGCGAGCCTCGTCAATTGTTCCACCGGTGGAGCCCATACCGATTACGAGAAGATCCGGATTCGCATGAGGGGCATCCGCACGAACCGCATCGCGGATATACATGCTGTTAAGCTTATTAAGACGCTTATCCATCATATTCTTACGATTAACGGCACTCTCGGAAGGACGGCCTGTTTCATCGTGCTCGACGCCGGTAACATGGTGAATCCCGTTCTTGTCACCAGGAATAACGCGTGGCGATACGCCGTCTTCCGTTAGTTCATAACGTTTGAACAGATGATTGGTTTCAAGCTCAGGCAGCTCGCGTACGAGTTTACCACGGCTAATAGGCACTTTATTGAGATCCAGCTCTTCACAGGACTGTTTGCCCAGCGACAGCTGGAGGTCAGTCATAAGAATAACAGGTACTTGATACTCTTCCGATAGGTTGAACGATTCAATCGTATCGTAGAAGCAGTCCTCCAAGGAAGCAGGCGCGATAACAATCTTAGGAATCTCACCGTGCGTACCGTAAACCATGGCATTGAGGTCA
The DNA here is from genome assembly GCF_042656405.1 of Paenibacillus solisilvae. Lineage (NCBI taxonomy): Bacteria > Bacillati > Bacillota > Bacilli > Caryophanales > Paenibacillaceae > Paenibacillus > Paenibacillus solisilvae. Next base: position 31,175 of record NZ_JBHSOW010000028.1, read on the forward strand.
GATTGCTCTTGCTTGGTCGGCAATCCTGTTGAAGGGCCTCCACGCTGCGTGTCAACGATGACGAGCGGAGTTTCTGTCATACCAGCCAGACCGATCGCTTCCATCATTAGGGACAATCCTGGGCCTGCTGAAGCAGTCATTGTACGCACACCTGCGTAGTTAGCTCCGATTGCCATCGTTACAGCTGCGATTTCATCCTCGGTTTGAATAACCGTTCCACCAAACTTCGGCAATTTCTTGATCAGATATTCCATGATTTCCGATGCCGGGGTAATCGGGTATGCGGACATCAGCCTGCAGCCGCCAGCAAGTGCGCCAAGCCCGATGGCTTCATTACCGATCATAAACAGCTTTTGCTTGCCATCTGCAGGGTCAAGCTGGAATTCCTCAAGCGGACCCCCGGCAAGCTCAAGAACGAAATCAGAACCGCGCTTAACGGCTTCGATGTTCTTCTCAACGATAGCTGCACCTTTACGTCCAAACTCTTCTTCTACTGCTTTATTAAAAACGTCGATAGGCAGACCGAGAAGCGCCCAAGAAGCGCCGGACGCTACCATGTTTTTCATGAGCGATGTACCAAGGTCTTCGGCAATCGACGTAATTGGCACAGGGAATAGTCTTGCATTAATACCCTCTGGAAGAACCGGGTTGAACTTAGCATCCGCCACGACTACACCGCCTTGGCGCAGTTCATGAGCGTTCAGATCGATACTTTCTTGGTCAAAAGCCACCAAAATATCTAAATCGTCAGAGATTGCTAGCATTGGTTTAGTGCTGATTCTAATTTTATTATTCGTATGTCCGCCTTTAATTCGTGACGAGAAATGACGGTACCCATACAAATAGTAGCCAAGCCGGTTAAGCGCCGTCGAAAAAATACGATCCGTACTTTCGACCCCTTCACCTTGTTGACCACCGATTTTCCAAGACAATTGACTAATCAAAATGCCCATCTCCTCTTCTTGATGAACGTACGTTCTTTCGACATCATTCAACATAGCATATCTAGTTTTCTTTTCAATAGTCAAGTAAATTTTATGTCTGTATCTGTTAAAAAGCAAGGTGTAACCGCTATTTCCACACATAGTTCTTTTCGATCGAATCCATATCGCAAAGAGATGGGATAAGAATAATCATTCATTTGGGCAGATGCTTTGATAAGAAGCCAATCGTGTTTTTGACGAGAAATGATTTGACCTGTTCCTCTGAATAATACCGCAAAAGCGCTTCCACCAGCTTACCTGTCTCTCCAGGATGATGAAGCCCGGTGACATGGACATCGATCCCGTCAAAATCAGACCCAAACATAAGATGATTCTGCCCGCCTAATTCACATAGCCGTTCAACATGCTTCAGAACGTCATCTATGTCTGCACGACCGCCTGATCGAACAAATTGGGGAACAAAAGTCAGTCCGACTAACCCGTCCACCGCAATAATTGCCCGCACTTGATCGTCCGTCAAATTTCTGGGATGATCGCAAATGGACTTCATGTTCGAGTGGGAAGCAATAAACGGTTTCGTTGATGTATTGACCAGATCCCAAAATGATTGCTCACATAGATGTGACACATCTAACAGTATACCCAAGAAATTGCATTCTTCTACTATAGCCAGGCCTTTTTTTGTTAATCCGCCTTGTCTTGGCTCTAATACCCCGTCTGCTGCCCAGTTCGCATGATTCCAAGTCAGTCCCAGCGCTCTTACGCCCAGCTTAAATAAGATGCGCAGCATCGCGGGATCTCCCTGAAGACCGTCCGCTCCTTCAAGCGACAGCAGCGCCCCGATTGATCCTCCGTTTAATAGCTTCGCAGCATCTTGGGCTGTCCGGACGAAACTCATACCGGGGGCGGTCAGCACCTTACGGTAAAATAAATCAATCGACTGTAGAATCGGAACCATCGACTTTTCCATTTCGTCAGGAATATAAACGGCAAACGTTTGCATAATGGACTCCGCCTGCTGCAAACGTGGAAGGGTTACATCTAATTTATCGGATGAATCATGAATAAATGAAAGTGTATTATTTTCCAGAAGCTTCCACAATACATCGCAATGAAAATCAGTTGATTGCCATTTCTCCATATTCACTCCATCCCCTCAACTAATAATATGTATTACCACTGTTCCGTGCCTGCATTAGCCTAGCCTGCACGCAAAAAAACCTGTCTACAAAGTAAACAGGTTAAGGATTCACGTTGTATACACTCTACGGCGTTATCTCGGCTCGACAATAAGCTTAATCGCAGTCCGATCCTCTCCATCAATCACAATGTCTGTAAAAGCAGGGATACAAATGAGATCCACACCGCTCGGTGCTACGAATCCTCGCGCAATCGCAACCGCTTTTATAGCTTGATTCAACGCACCAGCCCCGATCGCTTGCAATTCAGCTGCACCACGTTCACGAAGAACACCGGCCAGCGCCCCTGCAACGGAATTTGGATTGGACTTTGCTGAAACTTTTAAGACATCCATGGATAGTACCTCCTCGGGAATGATGGATGAACCACTATTATCATAGTATTCGAGAGGGGCGAGAAAATTCCTTCTTATTTGGCGAACAGTTTGCAAACTGTTCAGAATTGCGAGAATTTTCAGAGTTTCATACAATTCTGCTGCTACAGGAACATTAAATCGGTTTCGGTCAATCGAATCTTTTGAATGCGCTTCGCCATTCCAGTTGATTCATCCATATCGACTAACACCGCATGAAAATGCCAATCTCCTTCATCGACTACAAAACGGGCTGGCAGCTGTGTCTTAAACTTATAAATAACGGCTGCACGCTCCATACCCAGCACGCCTTCCTTCGAGCCAACCATCCCTACATCGGTCAAATATGCCGTTCCTCCAGGCAGAATGGTATCGTCATTCGTCTGTACGTGGGTGTGAGTTCCGACGACAAGCGACGCACGGCCATCCAAGTACCAGCCCATTGCAATTTTCTCGGAGGTTGCTTCTGCATGGAAATCAAAGAGGATGCATTTGGTTTTGGATCGCATAGCATCAACAAGCTCATCTGCTTTGCGGAAGGGACAATCAATGGGGGGAAGAAACGTTCTGCCCTGCATATTAATAATTGCAAGCTCTTTGCCGTTTGCCTTAATGATGGCAGCATCTTGTCCGGGGGCTTCTTCGGAGAAATTGGCCGGTCGTACAATACGGGGTTGATCGTCAATCCATTCAAAAATATCCCGATTATCCCAAGTGTGATTACCCATTGTGATTCCGTGGACACCTGCATCCAATAACTCTTTAACGATGGCTGCTGTAATTCCTCGTCCAGCTGCCGCATTCTCGCCGTTAGCAATGATGATATGCGGATTGTATTTGGTCTTGAGGGCTGGGAGTACTTTCTTAACTGCAGCTCGGCCTACGTTACCGACAATGTCGCCGATAAATAAAACATTCATAACATAACCTCTCTTATATAGACTAGAAAAGTGGCTGACGAGCAGCCACTTTACCAGTTTCATTCATGATTTTGTTTATTTTGCATATTCAACTGCGCGCGTTTCGCGGATGACGGTCACTTTGATATGACCCGGATAATCGAGTTCGCCTTCGATTTTCTTCGTAATGTCACGCGCTAAACGGAACGCCTCTGTATCGTCGATTTTATCCGGTTGGACCATGACACGAACTTCGCGTCCGGCTTGGATAGCGTATGATTTCTCAACACCTTCGAACGATTCCGAAATATCCTCAAGCTTCTCTAGACGTTTTATATACGTTTCAAGCGTTTCTCTTCTAGCTCCAGGTCTTGCAGCCGACAATGCGTCTGCAGCGCCTACAAGCATAGCAATAACCGATGTCGCTTCGCAATCGCCATGATGGGATGCGATACTATTGATAACAACCGGATGCTCCTTGTATTTCTTTGCTAGCTCTACGCCAATTTCGACATGTGAGCCTTCCACTTCATGATCGAGCGCTTTACCAATGTCATGCAATAATCCGGAACGTTTGGCCAGCGTTATATCTTCGCCTAGCTCCGCTGCCATGAGTCCTGTTAAATAAGCTACTTCCATCGAATGCTTCAGGACGTTCTGACCATAGCTGGTACGATACTTCAAACGGCCTAGAATTTTGATTAAATCTGGATGTAAGCCATGAACACCGACTTCGAATGTCGCCTGCTCACCATACTCACGAATCCGTTCGTCCACTTCTTTACGGGATTTCTCAACCATCTCTTCAATGCGAGCTGGATGGATACGTCCGTCAGCGACGAGCTTCTCAAGAGCTGTACGAGCGATTTCACGGCGAATTGGATCGAACCCGGACAAGATGACCGCTTCTGGAGTATCGTCGATGATGAGATCGATACCGGTCAGTGTTTCCAGTGCGCGAATGTTACGACCTTCACGCCCAATGATACGTCCCTTCATCTCTTCATTCGGCAAGGATACTACAGATACAGTTGTTTCAGCCACATGATCGGCTGCACATCGTTGGATGGCGAGCGAAATGATGTCGCGAGCCTTCTTATCGGCTTCTTCCTTGGCTTGCTGTTCGATTTCCTTAATCATTTGAGCAGTTTCATGACGCACTTCCTGCTCAACATTATTCAAGATAATCTGTTTAGCTTCTTCCATGGTCAAGTTCGAAATTCTCTCGAGCTCACTAAGCTGCTGCTTGTAGAGCGAATCGATCTGATCTTGCGTTTCCTCGATCCGTTTCTCTTTGTTGGTCACTTGTTCGTCTTTGCGTTCCAGTGCTTCTATTTTCTTATCCATGGACTCCTCTTTTTGGAGAAGCCGTCTTTCAAGACGCTGTACCTCATTACGACGTTCACGAATGTCTCTCTCAGCCTCGGTACGGAGCTTGTGGACTTCGTCTTTCGCTTCGAGAACCGTTTCTTTCTTCAGCGCTTCTGCTTCTTTCCTAGCATTGTCAACGATCTGACTTGCAGCCTGCTCGGCGCTTGAAATTTTGGCCTCGGCGATTGACTTTCGAATAAAATAACCGATCCCAAAGAAAACAACACCAACAACGAGAGTGATCGGGAGCCAGATATACCACATCTTTCTCACCTCCTCGTTGCATTCACCAAAGCAAACGCTTGGGACGATATTTTGTTTTCTACCGGTTTTCAACCCGAACCATACACTAAATTTGACGAAAATAATCGTTTTGAATCAATTTTTGGAAGGAAAATCGATTCAAAAAGAAAGAATACATTTTCATTTTATCTTTTGTGAAAATCAATTGTCAAGCATATGCCCTTCTTCATCATCTTCCATTCCCTGCGAGACGGTATTTATTGCATGCTTGACTACATCGCTCGGGAACCCTCGGCGCAGTAAAAATCCAGCTAGCTTATGCCTTCTCTCGCGTGGTTCACCTTTAATATAAGGCCATTTTTTGTTTGCTGCACGGACGGCAGCTTCGATCTCGGTTTCTTTATCCAGATCATCAGATGCTTGCTTTGCCGTTGATTTGTCAATGCCGTGCATCTGCAGCTCTTGGCGCAGAAGCCGCCGTCCTTTCAGCTGATTGCTCATTCGCTCTACAGCAAACCGATTCGCGTATGAAGTATCATCAACCAGCTTCTCCTTCTTCAAACGTGCAATGGCATGTTCCGAAGTTTCTTCATCCATTCCCTTACGTGCTAGGTATTGCAATAATTCTTTATGCGTCCGAGGTCTTGCACCAAGGTAAGAAAGACCTAGTACATAAGCACGATGTCTGCTGTCCTCTTCGGTAATTTGCTTTAGTTCATCCGGATGAATTTCCCGATCCTTAAATAATCTGAACTTAATGAGTAAATCCTCGTGAACTGAAGTAAACGGCTCTTCATGATCAGAGATATAAATATGATAGCGTTGTTTTGCCCGCCGATCCTGCTTCACAGCTGTGATTCTTAACATTCCTTCTGCTGACTGAGCTTCTTCCTCGTCGTACATCCCTGTCTCCCCTCCATTCCCCACATTCATAAAGAAGAGCACCCAATTAGGTGCTCTCCGGCCAATCTATAGAAAGATGTCAATGCGCAGAACGGTTTAATCTAAATCCAGGTCATCCTCGGACTCGTCATCTTCGCTAAAAGAAGCATTCACAGCATTCGCAGAAACATTACTTGCATCGCGAATTTGCTTATCGATTGTTGAAGCGATATCGATGTGATCCTTCAAGAATTGCTTCGCGTTCTCACGGCCTTGTCCAAGGCGCTCGCCATTATAAGAGAACCAGGCACCGCTTTTCTGCACAATATCCAACTCTACGCCGATATCAATGATACTTCCTTCACGCGAAATGCCTTCTCCATACATAATGTCGATTTCGGCTTGCTTAAACGGAGGTGCTACTTTGTTCTTAACAACTTTAATCCGTGTCCGGTTACCAACCATATCATTACCTTGCTTAATCGTTTCAACTCGACGAACGTCTAGACGTACAGTGGAGTAGAACTTCAATGCGCGACCGCCTGGCGTTGTCTCCGGATTACCGAACATAACACCAATCTTCTCCCGCAATTGGTTAATGAAGATCGCAATTGTCTTGGATTTACTGATCGCACCAGACAATTTACGAAGCGCTTGCGACATTAGACGAGCCTGTAAGCCGACATGGGAATCACCCATTTCTCCTTCAATTTCCGCTTTAGGTACGAGAGCTGCTACGGAATCGACAACGATAATATCTACTGCGCCGCTTCGTACAAGCGCTTCCGCAATTTCAAGCGCTTGCTCACCGGTATCCGGCTGTGAGAGCAGCAATTCATCGATGTTTACGCCTAGCTTGCTCGCATACACAGGATCCAGCGCATGCTCAGCATCAATAAATGCAGCTTGTCCGCCGGCCTTTTGAACTTCTGCAATTGCATGCAGAGCTACCGTTGTTTTACCGGAAGATTCCGGCCCGTATACTTCAATGATTCGGCCTCTTGGTAAACCACCGATACCAAGCGCAATATCTAATGCAAGGGAACCGCTAGAAATCGTTTCAACCTGCATATGAGTGGATTCTCCGAGCTTCATAATGGAACCCTTACCGAATTGTTTCTCTATTTGGCGCAATGCCATATCGAGCGCAGCACGACGATCTGCCAACGAACTCACATCCTTTTATCATTATAGTTGTATGATACCTTGTTTTGATGATGTTGACAAGACTTTTTACGAACATATATTCTTATTCTTCTCATTGGCCAATGAGTGAGCAGAAATGGCTGTGTCAGCTTCTCGGACTGAAGATATGTGAACAAGCGTTCGCATTTACATTGACCTTGTAGCAGACACAGATTTCTTCCATTGATGCTGCAGAGAAAGCAAGTGATCATCTACACTTCCTCTGGCGGGAAATAAAAAAAGAACCGCAGCAAAGTAATCTTCGCCACGGTTCTTCCGTCAACTATTGTCGATTATAGCCGATGCTTGTCATTCTGGCAAGCTGCTTATTTACATATAATCCTAATATTCAAATATTCGGTAACGACACCAATTATTCAGCGCTGCTTAACACCTGCCAGAGTCGATACAGTACGGCTTTGGCTGCTCGAACCCTTATTATTCCGCGGCTGCCGCTGAGCTCTGCCGTATGGACGATTGTCGGCTTCCCCTGCTCTGCGATGCCGAAGTATACAAGCCCTACGGGCTTGCCTTCTGATTCCGATGGACCTGCCACACCTGTTAAAGAAACGCCAAAATCGCTTCCGGTCAGCTCTCTTACACGTTCCGCCATGAGTGATGCCGTTGATTCACTGATCGCACCCGGCGCACCCGGCCCCTCCAGTTGAGACATTGGAATGCTTAACAGCTTATGTTTCATAAGGTTCGTATAGGTTACAACTCCCCCTAGGAATTCGCCGCTGCTGCCTGGGATATTCGTAATGAGCTGAGCAAGCAGACCTCCTGTCAGGCTTTCAGCACTAGCTAGCTTCCGTCCTGATTCTCTGAGCAGACGTAAGACCGCTTCCTCGAGCGGGATGTCTTCACGGGCAAACAGATGCTTGCCAACCCGCTCCTTGATCCGCTCCTCCGTCTGATCAAGTCTCACAGACGCTTCTTGCTCAGATAACGCCTTGGTTGAAATTCGAATCGCAACTTCGCCTTCCTTCGCATAAGGGGCAATCGTAGGATCGGACTGCTGCTCGATTAAATCGATTATGGCCTGCTCAAGACTGGACTCGCCGATTCCCGCAAACTTAAGCAGGCGGGAATACAGCTTGCGCTCTTCGCCTAATATCGAACGAAGCCAAGCTTTCGCCGGGCCGTCAAACATCGGCTTCATCTCACGGGGCGGCCCTGGCAGAAGGACATAATGAGTGCCGTTTACACTCATCGCGTTGCCGACCGCAAGTCCCGCATCATTCATAAGAGCATCACTGCCTTCAATGATATTGGCTTGCCTGCGATTGCTCTCCACCATATGGATGCCGCGGCTTGCAAACATCGTTTCAATTTTCACCATTGAAGGTTCATGAATATGAATAGCTTTGCCCAAATAAGCGGCGAGTGCATCCTTCGTCAAATCATCGAGCGTTGGACCAAGGCCGCCGGTGAACAAGATCAGATCCGCACGAGAACGCGCCAGCTCGATCGCTTGGCGAATCCGGGTGTCATTATCACCGACAACGGTCTGAAAATAAACATCAATACCGAGTTCAGCAAGTCCTTGTGACAAATAAGTCGCATTCGTATTAACTGTTTGACCAAGTAAAAGCTCCGTACCGACAGCGATAATTTCAGCGCGCATGCTAATAGCTCCTATTCTAAGTAAAAGATGGTATGGAAAAGCATCATCCCTTTAAGATGCGGAGGAATGATGCTGATCATCGTAACCTATGTAATCCTATTCCGTTAACGGAATAAGATTCTTATTTTTAACAAAATAGTCAATTCCCGAATAGACCGTAATGAGTGCAGCTGCATAACTTGCGATGAGATCAAACGGGAAATCCAAGAAAGCAAAAGGGAAGTTGTTCAGCAGAAGCACGATAATCATCGTGATTTGAACCGCTGTCTTCCATTTTCCCCATTTACTTGCTGCTAATACCGTGCCTTCGAGCAAAGCAATTTGTCTCAGACCTGTAACTGCAAACTCACGGCTGATAATCACGATCGCGATCCAAGCGTCAAGCTTATCCATTTCAACCAATGAAATAAGCACGGCAGCAACAAGAAGCTTATCTGCAAGAGGATCAAGCAGCTTGCCAAGATTTGTAACGATTTTGTTCTTGCGGGCGATATAGCCATCAAGTCCATCGGTGCTTGCAGCCACAATAAAAACAATCGCAGCCAAAATCTGATTCCATGTAATCGAGAAGTCAGATCCAGAGATGGTCAGCGGCTTCAAATCTACATTAATAAGCAGTAAAACCATAATGATCGGAACTAAAAAGATGCGGATAAGCGTTATACGGTTGGCTAAATTCACGCTAGCCCCTCCCCGGACATATCAAATTCAAATGCATGCGTAATACGCACTCTTTGAATTTCGCCAATTCCAGCGGTACAGTTTGAAATAAACACTTCCCCGTCTATTTCAGGCGCATCATAAGGAGAGCGTCCGATATAAACGTCGCTTCTTCCATCATAACGCTCGACAAGAACGTCAATTTCACTGCCAATATGTTTACTGCTGTTATCTTTGGAAACTTCACGCTGAATTTCCATTAATGTGTTCGAGCGCCATTCCTTCACGTCATCCGGCACCTGGTCAGGAAGACGGACAGCAGGTGTATCTTCTTCATTGGAGTAAGTAAACACACCAAGACGATCGAATTTCATCTCACGGACAAAATCGCAAAGCCGTTCAAAATCTTCTTCCGTTTCACCAGGGAATCCGACAATAATCGATGTTCTTATGGCTACATCAGGAATGCTTGCGCGAATCTTAGCGACTAATTCTCTTGTATCGCGTTGACGGCCTGGACGGCGCATACGCTTAAGGATGGAATCTTCGCTATGCTGCAGCGGCATGTCGATATAGTTACAAACTTTAGGATTGTTCGCAATCGTTTCAATCAGCTCATCGGTGAAGAAACCGGGGTATGCATAATGCAGTCTTACCCATGCGATCCCTTCTACTTCGCTGACACGGTTAAGAAGCTCCGGGAGCATGAACTTATCGTACAAATCCGTGCCGTAATTTGTCGAATCCTGTGCAATAAGACTAACTTCCTTAACGCCTTGATCCGCCAGCTGCTGAACTTCAGCAATGATTGACTCCATAGAACGACTGCGGAAATTACCGCGCATAATCGGAATAGAACAGAAGGTGCAGGCATTGTCGCAGCCCTCAGCAATCTTTACATAAGCCGTGTAGCGCTCTGTTGATACAAGGCGAGGCAGCTTCTGGTCGTAGTCAAAGACCGGATTACCAACCTTAATCGGCTTCTTCCCATGAAGAGCCTCGTCCACGATATCATTGATATGGTGAAAATCACCTGTGCCAACGATTCCGTCAATCTCAGGCATCTCATCCATTAATTGTTTCTTATACCTCTGTGTTAAACAGCCTGACACGATCAGTGCTTTGAGCCGTCCAGTCTGCTTAAACTCTGCCATATCCAAGATTGTATTAACGGATTCTTCCTTGGCAGCGTCAATAAAACCACATGTATTAACGATGATGACTGTCGCATCATCTGCTTGCTCGACCAGCTGATAGCCGCGTTCATTAATCAGACCGGACATTATCTCCGAATCGACTAGGTTCTTCTCGCAGCCTAGAGTAACTACTTTCACACGTTCTGTCATTCTTAATCCCCCAAATTCCTGCGTAAAACTATCTTTACAAGTATAATACATGGCCTAAACGGTGTCAAAATAGCAAATAGTCCCATCTTGCGCATCATTTGCGCTTAATCAGAGGGACTATTTAATCACTAATTTAGCGGTAATTCGTAAACTGCAATTCAATTTGCAGATCCTCTGCGCGAAGCAGGTTCATTACGGCTTGAAGATCATCACGGCTTTTGCCGGTTACGCGGACTTGATCGCCTTGTGTTTGACTTTTCACCTTCAGCTTGGAATCGCGGATAAGAATGTTAATCTTTTTGGAAATATCCTGCTCAATGCCCTGCTTCAATTTGATCCGCTGTCTGACAGTTCCTGCCGAAGCAGATTCGATTTTACCGTACTCCAAATTCTTGATCGGTACGCCGCGTTTAGTCATCTTTGTTTGCAGGACATCAATTACGCTCTTCAGCTTATACTCGTCATCAGATATGACAACGAGCTCTTCCTTTTCAATCTTGATGCTGCTCTTGCTGCCTTTGAAATCAAAGCGGCTGTCAATTTCCTTTTCTGCTTGAGATACTGCGTTTATCAGCTCTTGCATATCCACCTTGGAAACGATATCAAATGAACTTTCTGAACTCATGCTAATCGCAACTCCTTATTCATTTTATCATGTCACGTATTATAACCGATCTTGCTTCCCAAGAAAAGGCATCCCCTCCGCTTTATGCGGCGGGGATGCCTGAATGTACAGCAGAATGCTCAATTACTCGGTTTGCGTTACAGGCGCATTTGGTGTTTCCGTACCCGCTGCAGGCGTTAGCTGCATCTTGTGCGAACCTGTCTTGTTTCCGTCTTCTATCAGAACGCCATCGATGGTCACTTCGGCTTTATTTGCATGTGCCATGTTTAAGTAGACAGGTCCTTCAACATCAAGAGAAGCTGTTTCTGTATCCTTCAGAGTTTTGGAAAGTAGAATCTTCCCTTTACTGCTTGTCTGATTGATGCCGACCCAGCAATCCCCCCCTGTTACTTTAAATTCAATCTTATGGGTTCCGCCTGGAGATACCTGGTAATAGTCTGTACGGCCAGTTGTTTTTTCAAGAGTAAGCGTTGTCTGAGGAACAGTTGGAACAGGGTCTGGATCTGGAGTTACTGGAACTGTGTTCGTATCTTTAGAACCTTCCACAGGCTTATTCGTGTTATTGTCCGTTTGGGCCGGACTGTTATCGGTGCCCTCAGGCGCCTTCGTTTGATCGGTCATTTTGGTCTGATCCGCTGAATCTACATTGTCCCCGCCAGGCTTGGCTATCGCGTATACATAGACAAGTATAGCAATCAAAAGCAGGAACGACCACATAAGCATGCGGAATCCCCATCGGCTGAGCCGGTCTGAGGACTGTCTTTGGGCTCGGCGCGGCCGCTGAATGGGTTCTACAACCTGCTCAGGGACAGCTGAGGGAATCTCCTTCTGATACAGATGTAGAACTTCTTCCGCGTCAAGACCTACTGTTTCCGAATAGTTTTTTACAAATGCCCGCACATAGAAGGAGCCTGGGAGCACTTTATAATTACCTTCTTCTATCGCTTCTAGATAGCGCTTGCGTATTTTAGTCAATTCTTGAATATCATCCAGAGAATATCCGCGCTGCTCCCTCGCTTTACGAAGTAAAGCACCCAAATCCGACATGACCACACCTCCCTTTCTTAAAATTCGTTATAGCCCGTCGTGAAGGACTCGTAGGAAATCTCTTCGTCCGGAGTATTGCGAAGCTCAATAATATAATCAAATGCACTATAATCGTAAGCTGACTCTTTAATAAAAATATCAGGATGCTCAATGACTTTCGTTGATGGCATCGCCATAATTTCTTGCAGCAGGGCATGATGCTTTTCGTTGGATCTAATTGTACTCACTATCCCATCAATGATAAAAATATTATTCGGCGTCATTTCTTCTTCAGACAGCTGGCTTCTGACGGTTTGGCGAAGAAGCGTCGAAGAAACAAACGTCCAGCGTTTGTTTGAACATACACTACCTGCAATTATCGACTCTGTCTTGCCTACCCGCGGCATGCCGCGCAATCCGATGACTTGATTCCCGTCGCGCTTGAATACCTCCCCTAAGAAATCTACGAGAAGGCCCAGCTCATCCCGGGTAAATCTGAATGTCTTCCGGTCATCGGAATCTCTTTCAATATAACGCCCGTGACGGACAGCCAGCACGTCAACAAGCTTAGGCTCGCGCAGCTTCAAAACGGTGATGTTCTCTACCTTCTGAAGCATTCGTCCAAGAATCTCGATTTTCTCATCATCATTGGTTTGGAGAAGCATTCCGCGCGTACGGTTCTCAACACCATTAATCGTTAAAATATTGACTTCCAGCATACCAAGAAGAGAAGCGATATCCCCTAATAAACCAGGACGATTTTTATGTATTTTATATTCCATGTACCACTGTTTGTACTCCATTAGGCACCTCGCTTGAGGATATATAGATAAGTTCATCATTTTAGTATCAAAAAGATTATTCTACAATATTCGTCAAAATCCTGCAATGCTAACATGAAAGATTGCAGAAAAGCCTCCTTTTTGGGAGGCTCCTCTGCATTTGGAAGCTGTTACGATTTTTGTACAAGCTTCACCATTAGCCTTGCAATCGTTTTTCGTTCCTCTTCATCGCCTACATCCCAAAGTTCTTTCAGAGCACGCTGCTGCTCATTCTTGGGATCGATTTTCTCATCGAGGAACGATCCAATTTCAAATGCGAGCTTCCCAATCGAATCTTCGCTTAATCCAATACTCTTGGCCTGCTCTACCCGGTCGGATAAAAACTCTTTCCATGTGTCAAAATTAGTAAGGACGGTTGCCATGTGTTGTTCTCCTCCTTCGAGTGTTGGCCGCTTTCCGGCAACAGCATTATTGTGCTCTCGAAGGTTCCTTCTTATTCGACGATGAATGATGCTAAAAAGTTTCAGCTGTGAACGATACAGGTTTTATTCTAAGTTAACCATCCGCCATTAGGACTAATGATTTGTCCCGTAATGTATGCAGACTCAGGCAAAGCCAAGAAATAAACCAGTGAAGCAATCTCATCCGGCTGAGCAAACCGGCCTACTGGAATTTCAGATTCCAGAGCATCCTTCTCATTCTTGTCAAGGTTGTCCAACATCACGGTATCCACAGCACCTGGGGCAACCGCATTTACGGTTACGCCGGAAGGGGCCAGTTCTTTGGCTAATGCTTTGGTAAAAGCATTCATGCCGCCCTTGCTAGTGGAATACAGGACCTCGCAAGAAGCGCCGGACATCCCCCATATGGAGGAGACATTTACAATTCGGCCAAAACGCTGAGAAATCATAGCAGGCATGAATAACTGCGTACAAAGAAACATTCCCTTTAAATTAATGGAAATAACGTCATCCCAGTCTTCTTCCGTTACATCGGCAAGCATGCTGTAATGGGCAATACCTGCATTATTCACAAGAATATCCGGAAGCATATGATGAGCTTGCAGCTTCTCGCGCATCCGGAGCAGCTGTTCCTTCGAACGGATATCCGCTGTAACCGTCATGACGTTTGCTGCACCAAGCCTCATACAAGCGCGAGCAGTTTCATTGGCAGCTTCATGCGCATTATTGTAATGAATGACGACATTCATACTTTCCGCGGCGAAGCGGCGTGCAATCGCCGCTCCTATGCCCCGGCTTCCCCCAGTTACGAGTACCGTCATTTCTTTCAATGTTTTCACTTGCTGTCTTTAGCCACGATGGACACGGCCATCCGCTCCCAATTGAAATGTTCAAGCAGCCTCGCATTCGCCTCTTCCAAGGTAATGCTTTCATAAACCGGCAGCAGCTTGAATAAGTCAGCACCGCGGAAGCGATAGCGCGTAAATTCACCGGCAATAGTTTCGGGGGAGTTAAGCATGCGCAGATAGCCGCCGATTTTTTTCCTTTTGGTCCGTTCGAACGCTTCTTTCGTTAAACCGACCACTTTTGTATTTTCAATTGCCTCGCGAAGTCTTCGCAGCAGTTCATCTGGATCCTTCGTTTCTCCCCCAAGCACGGAGAACGCATAATCTTCACTGCTGTTATACTCATGACCGAACGAATCCGAGATCACATTATCATCATACAAAGCGTTATAGATAGGTGAGCTTGAACCAAGCAGCGTATCGAGCATCAGCTTTGTTGTAAGCTCTGTGCGAAGCAGTGCATCCGGCTCAAGCGGTTGTCTGGTTTCTTTGAAGCCAATCATAACTTTAGGGAGTGAGACAGGCAGTACAGCTGTTTTACGCGGGATCTTAACTGAAGCCGGCTCAGGGTCAAAATATCTCTTGATTGAGCCCTGCGCTTCAAAAGATTTCTTAGCCTGATTATTGCGAACAAGCTCCATAACTTCATCCGGTTTCACTCCGCCAACGATAAACAGGAACATATTCGATGGATGGTAAAAGGTTTCATAGCAGCTGTATAACGTTTCTTTATCGATTTTTCCAATGGACTCCGCAGTCCCGGCAATATCAATATGAACCGGATGTTCATGATACAGCGCATCAATTAGACCGAAATAGACGCGCCAGTCCGCATTGTCTCGATACATGTTGATTTCCTGTTCAATGATGCCTTTTTCCTTCTCCACATTCTCATCGGTGAAATAAGGATTTTGGACAAAATCGATCAGTGTCTCCAAATTGGCTTCGATTTGCTCTGTCGCCGAAAATAAATAAACGGTCCGATCAAAGCTCGTATAAGCATTCGCTGAAGCGCCTTGGGAAGCAAAGGTTGCAAAAATATCGCCTGTCGGTTCCTCGAACATTTTATGCTCCAGGAAATGAGCAATACCGTCCGGTACGGAGATCGGTTCTTGTTCCCCCACAGCAAAACGGTTATCTATGGAGCCATACTTGGTGGAGAAGGTTGCATAGGTTTTGCTAAAGCCCGGTTTCGGAAGCACCACAACTTCAAGGCCATTCGGGAGCACTTCTCGGTACAATGTTTCTTGAACGCCTGGATATGCTAACGTTTCCATTGCTTAACCCTCCTTCCCATCGCGCAGAAAATATATCGTGTCCAGCTCGGTTTTGCGAGCCACGGTTGCAATTTGTTCTGCTGTTACCGACTGCACCTGTTCCATCAGCTGCTGGGCAGTACGCTCACGCCCGGATAGAACAGCATTGAAGTCAAACGCAATCATTTCATTCGCTGAATCCTGCAGCTCCCGCAGGTGATTGGCAATCATCGCTTTGGTTTGATTCATCTCCAAATCACTGTAAGAGCCTGAGCGCATACTTTCCAGCTGCTGCTCAATAATGGCTGTCGCCCGTTCAAAATTCGCGATCTCAATACCCGATTGAATCGTGCAGATGCCTTTATGGCCATCAAGACGTGTGGACGCATAATAAGCCAGGCTTGCTTTCTCACGGACATTTAGAAACAGCTTAGAATGCGGATATCCACCCAGAATCCCGTTATACATGAGAGCTGCAGGATAGTCATCGTCGGCATAAGAAGTGTTTATTCTCAGCCCCATGTTGAGCTTGCCTTGACTGACATCCATCTTCTCAACAATTGTACGGACTTCTTTGACATTCTTCTTTACGGCAGGCAGCATGTATGCGGAAGGCTTATTTCCTTTGATCCGGAAAGCTTCCGCTACCAGTGTCTTCACTTCATCAAGCGACGTATCTCCTACAACGTAAAGATCGAAGGAGGCATCAGCAAGCCACTTCTGATAAGAGGCTGTCAGTGATTGCGGCGTAATGGCGTCAATATCTTCAAGCCGTCCCAGCGGATGCAGGCGGTATGGCTCATCCTTGCACATTTCTTCAAGACACCGTTCGCCTGCATAACGAATTTTATCATTAATAATGGATTCCAAGCGTTTGCGCAGAGTGTCCTTCTCTGCATCTACGTATTTGGTCCGAAGATGTCCGTTCTCCGAAGCCGGGGATGTCAAAACTTCACCAAGAAGCCTTAGTGAAGAGCTCAATAGCGGCTGATTGGAGGAAACGAACCGATCGTTAATAACATCCATACGAAACTGGACGATTTGAGCATCGCCGCGTTTGTATACATCAAAGCCAAAGCCAGCCCCGTACAGATCATCCAGACTTTCGCGAAAAGCAATTGTCTCTGGAGTTGAAGCCGTTCCGCGTCTCAGAACAAAAGGAATCAAGGCAACCGGAGTAACGGTCTCCTCCGCAAGCGGCAAACCGGCGTATAAAGAAATGGAGAACGTCTTAAAACGCTGAGTAGGTAAAACATGCAAACGAATGCGATCAATCTGACCACGTTCAAATCGGGATTTGCTCAAGAGTCGCGTCCCCTTCCGCTCAAGTTTATAAAGTCAATCTATTCCATATTCATTGGATCTATTCCATTCTACCTGATCGGAAATGGAAGAAGCAACCCGCAGAGTAGACGGGCTGCTTCATGAAGCGGCTACATACAAAAAATATGTTTCCCGATCGTTTTTACCTGCGGACGTGACCAAATCCATTTGGAGGTTGCCGTGTCCGGATTGAAATAGTAAATACAGCCCCCGGTCGGGTCCCAGCCATTAATAGCTTCTTGTACAGCTTTCTTCGCGTTAACATTGGGAGTCAGCCAAATCTGTCCATCAGCAACAGCTGTGAACGCGCCCGGCTGAAAGATAACACCAGAAACCGTGTTCGGAAAACTTGGCGACTTGAGGCGGTTAAGAATAACGGCCGCTACCGCAACTTGTCCGACGTAAGGCTCACCTCGGGACTCGCCGTATACCGCGTTTGCCATTAGTTTGAGATCATTCGCAGATAATCCAAGCTTTGAGGATTTGGCTAGATCTGCGCTGCTGTTTGAAGACCCTGAGCCCGCACTGGGCTTGTTAGCTGCGCCTCCGGCTGACGGAGACTCCGCAGCAGTAGGTCTCCAGTTTTTCGTAGCTTCCCAGAGCTTGAGCTTCGTCTTCGAGCCTACGACGCCATCGGACTTCATGCCGAATTTCCACTGAAACCAGGTGACCGCATTTTTGGTTGATGTACCGAACTGGCCATCTACTTTCCCGTTAAAATAACCTAGACTCTTCAGACGACCTTGAAGCTCATAGACATCTTTTCCTGAAGATCCGACCTTTAGTGTTGCACTGCTAAAGGTTTCAGCTGTTTTACCGCTTCCTGCATGCTTGAGGGTGAACGCACCGAACAACAGAAGGACGATAACTAATGTTATCGCAATTAATCGATTTTTCATTCTCGGAATCTGCCTTTCTTCTGCAAGTGGGCTTGCAAAGTAAGCGAAGCATGATTCTAGTATGAGAAATCGGGGTGGCTTCTATGCACGATTTTACCTTAAGAACTAATCTTTCCTGCATCATACTGATCCATGGTCAAAAGCACTTCCCGCGGCTTACTGCCTTCATACGGTCCGACAATGCCTCTTGCTTCCATTTGATCAATCAGCCGTGCTGCACGGGTATAACCAATTCTCATTCTTCGCTGCAGCAAAGAGACTGAGGCTTGTTTGGCCTCAAGTACGATACGAATCGCCTGATCGTACAATTCATCGAGCATTTCATTATTATCTGCGGCCGCATCGTCAATTTCTGGAACAAGATCTTCTTTGTATTCCGCTTCTGCTTGACCGCGGCAGTAGCCTACAACCGCCTCGACTTCATGATCCGAGAGGAATGCTCCCTGCACCCGGATTGGCTTAGACATTCCCACTGGGAGGAAAAGCATATCTCCCCGCCCTAATAACTTCTCAGCTCCAGCCATATCGAGGATTGTTCTGGAATCGACCTGCGAGGATACGCCAAAGGCGATCCTTGAAGGGATATTGGCTTTAATTGTGCCTGTGATAACATCCACAGAAGGACGCTGAGTCGCAATGATGAGATGGATCCCCGCTGCACGCGCCATTTGAGCCAGCCGGCAAATCGCATCCTCTACGTCATTTGCAGCCACCATCATCAAATCGGCGAGCTCGTCTACGATAACTACGATGTAAGGCAGTACGGCAGAAGGGTTGGGCTCAGCCATCAGATTGTTGTAACCTTCAATATTACGAGTACCTGATTTGGAGAAGGCTTCATATCTTTTCTCCATTTCCACAACGATCTTCTTAAGAGCAAGCGATGCACGCCTTGGATCCGTAACGACCGGTGCTAACAAATGCGGAATCCCATTGTATACGTTAAGCTCAACCATCTTGGGATCGATCATGAGGAATTTCACTTCATCAGGTCTTGCTTTATACAAAATGCTCGTAATAATACCGTTAATACAAACCGACTTCCCTGACCCTGTCGCCCCGGCTACCAATAAGTGAGGCATCTTCGCAAGATTGCCCACGATTGTTTGTCCTGAAATATCTCGGCCAAAAGCAATCGATAGGTTGGAAGTCGAGTTCAAAAAGGAAGGTGTTTCCATAACTTCACGCATGGTGACAACCGAAACTTCCGAATTAGGTACTTCAATACCAATCGCTGACTTCCCGGGAATCGGCGCTTCCATACGAATCCCCTTCGCTGCAAGTGCAAGGGCAATATCATCTGACAAACCAACAATCCGGCTTACCTTTACCCCAGTTGCCGGCTGCACCTCGTATCTTGTAACAGCAGGCCCCCGAACGACATCGAGCACCTTAGCGCGTACGCCGAAGCTCTCCAAGGTCGCTTCAAGCTTACGTCTGGATTCATTCATATCGCTTGTATCCCCTTGTCTCCCGCTTCCAGTCGGCCTGGCCAGCAGTGAAAAGGATGGAATCTGATAAGGAATCTCAATTGGCGCCCTTGATACAGCCTGCGTGCCGTCTGCAGACTCTGCATCACCGGTTTCCATCGCTGGACTGAGCTGAGAAAGCGGTACAGCTGGCGTTGGCAATGGGAGCTCCTCGCCTGCGATATCATCTCGCTCCAACCGATGAGTATGTACAGATGGATTCGTCGGTTGATGAAGTGTGGTACTTGTTCCGGGCTGCTCAGCATATTCCGAACTTTCTTCCTCATCCCAAGGGAGAGTTTCAGGAATATTCGAATGGTTAGGTTCAAAAATCGACTGGTCCAGCTCTCTGCTGTCCGAGTGCCAAGCATCGTCCCCGTGATCCTCGTCTTCTTCCCAAGGCGCTCGGCTGCGCGTTTGACCTTGAACAGGAGATGGATGCCCGTCCTCCATTTGCCAGTCGCTGTCATGAACCGTTGAATGCCCATCTTCCTGATGATTCTGCACATCATTAAACCAAGAGAAAATAGGCGATCTTCTTCTCCTTGGCGCTGCGGGAAGCTGTTCAAAATCTTCATCATCATCATCGTCCAGAATATCAGCGTCGTCCAGAGATCCGCCGCCGCTTCTGCTGCTTGAATTTGAAGAAGTAGCAAGTCTTGCTGTGCGGTTAGGCGGAAAGAACTTCATTCGCATTAAGGATAGCAAGCGGCCTCCGCGGCGGCGTAAAGACTTCGCCAAATCGACATAGGATTTGCCGGTCATTAGCATGATTGCTATCGCAAACATAACGATCATGATAAATTTCGCACCAAAGTAACCAAACAGCCAGTAGAGAGTCGTATACTGAATCGCTCCTATGTACCCTCCGCTTACTGATTGCTTCGGCAGTCCGGCTTCTAAGCCCTTTGAAGGTGCATCAATAAGAGCCCCTCGGACATCGCTGCCAAGCTCATGCAGAATATAACTGGCGGTTAAACCTCCGGTCGGTTCTGTCTTTTGGTCCATTACAGCTATGGAACTCATCAGTGTGAACCCAAGAATAAGCAGCAAAATACCTGTCTTACGGCTTGTCCAACCCGAAGGCCAGGCACGCTTGACCATGACGACTAGGCCGATGTAAATGCCCACTAAAGCAAGTACGAAATAAAATTTGCCCAACAATAAACCGAATAGCTTTGACAATGAGCGGCCGACCGTAGCTTCCCCGGATAAGGCAATAACAGAAACAGTAATGAGCAAAATCCCATAGACTTCATATTTGAGACTCGCACCGAGCGAGTTCCTTTTTCTTTTTCTTTTCTTTGCCAATTCAGTCACCTCTGCTAGCCATTATACCATATGGGGCAAACCCAATGTGTTATTAATATCCAGATTTAGCACGATCCTGCGTTAGAGGAATGCAGACCCGCCAAGGCTTTAGCAGAGGTTACACTGAATATCTACATGACTGAACCGTAGGCAATCACAGTGCCGGGAGACAGCTCAGGACGGAGATATGCATCGAGCGGACAGTCCATTAACCGTATTATTTTTCCTATCCCTGGCGATATCGGTTCAACCTGCATACGTATCCCCGAGATTGTAATATCCACAAATGGTCCAAGTTGATCCTTGAAACCTTCAAATACAAGCTCAAGCGGCATAGAGGTGTAAATAGTCATTGGGGAAGCCCTCCTGAAAATGGATTAGCTTGATTTGTTTGATTTGTTTGATTGGTTTGATTGGTTTGCATGGTTTGCATGACTTGATTAGCTTGATTAGCTTGATTGGCTTGTTTGCGCTCATCAATCAACCGGTTCAGCTGGCTCAAGGCTTGTCCAATACCTCCGACCTCATCAATCAAACCGTATTTGACGGCATCTCCGCCAATTACCGTCGTTCCGATATCTCTTGTCAGTTCGCCTGTCTTGAACATTAGCTCCTTAAACTTCTCTTCCGTAACATTGGAATGCGAGGTCACGAATCGAACAACGCGCTCCTGCATTTTTTCCAAATATTCGAATGTTTGAGGCACCCCAATAACAAGACCATTCAAGCGAATAGGATGAATCGTCATCGTCGCTGTAGCAGCAATGAAAGATTTATTGGCAGCTACAGCGATCGGTACGCCGATTGAATGTCCTCCGCCAAGAACAAGAGTAACAGTAGGTTTGGTCAATGATGAGATCATCTCAGCTATCGCCAACCCTGCTTCGACATCTCCTCCAACCGTATTTAGGACGATCATGATCCCTTCGATTTTGAAGTTCTGTTCAGCCGCCACAAGCTGTGGAATCAGATGCTCGTATTTTGTTGTTTTGTTTTGCGGCGGAAGCACCAGATGCCCCTCTACCTGTCCGATAATCGTCATACAATAAATATTGGATTCAGCTGCCGGCGTCATCGTTTGTCCAAGCTGTTGAATCGTATCCACGATCGGATTTATTGATTTGACCGTACCTGGATCAAGCTGCGGCTGTGGCTGCGGTTGTTCCATTCTTACCAAATTCCCCTGTTCGTCATCCCACATAATCGTACCTCCCTGAGTGTATTTGCGTGACTCTGCATAGTATGGAATGATGTAGTCGAAATATACAAAAACCTGCGTTGGGTAGCTGAAGGTTGAATGGCAAAACAAAAAACGATCCCCCCTTCCAAGCATGTTTCCAGCCTGAATAGAAGAATCGTTTAGTAAAAACAAATAAATTATACTTCCATGATAATTGGTAAAATCATAGGACGACGACGAGTTTGCTCGTATAAGAAACGACCAAGCGCATCTTTCACATTCGTTTTGAGCGATGCCCATTCATTCACTTTATCATTCATTAGCTTCTGCAGAGTCGAAGTCACGATGCGGTTTGCTTCTTCAAGCAAACCCTCTGATTCGCGAACATAAACGAATCCGCGAGAGATAATATCAGGACCGGAAAGGATTGCTCCATCCTGTTTGCTCAGTGTTACAACAACTACAAGAATACCGTCCTGTGAAAGAAGCTTCCGGTCACGAAGTACAATATTCCCGACATCGCCAACTCCTAAGCCGTCAATAAGAATATTGCCTGCTGGAACCTTGCTTCCCTTGCGTCCTGCTCCGCCTTGAAACTCGACGGTATCTCCATTATCAATAACGAAAATATTCTCTCTCTCTATGCCAACAGCTTCTCCGAGCAATGCATGCTGACGCAGCATCCGATATTCACCATGGATAGGAATGAAATATTTCGGTTTAATCAAATTTAGCATGAGCTTCAATTCTTCTTGGCTGCCGTGACCTGATACGTGAACTCCAGATACGGAGCCTGGTCCATAAATGACATTTGCACCTAGACGGAACAGTTCATCAACAGTACGGCCAACATAGCGCTCGTTGCCGGGAATCGGAGTCGCTGCGATAACAACAGTATCTCCAGGTAAAATATCGATTTTACGGTGAGTGGAGCGTGCCATGCGCGTAAGCGCGGACATCGGCTCGCCTTGACTGCCTGTTGAAAGGACGACTACTCGGTCCGCAGCCATTTTATTGATTTCTTCCGGCTCAATCAGCATGCCTTCAGGAATGTTCAAGTATCCTAGATCCGAAGCGATGGAAACCACGTTAACCATACTGCGTCCAACGACTACAATTTTACGCTTTGTCGCTGCAGCAGCGTTTATTACTTGTTGAATTCGGTGTACATTCGAAGCAAATGTCGCAACGACTACACGTTGAGTTGCTTTGCGGAAAATATCTTCAAACTCCACACCGATATTGCTCTCTGATGGTGTAAAGCCCGCACGTTCCGCATTTGTGCTGTCAGACAGCAGAGCAAGTACTCCACGGCGACCGATATCAGCAATTCGCTGAAGATCCGCATATTGGCTGTTTACCGGCGTGTGATCAAATTTAAAGTCACCCGTATGAACAACCGTGCCTTCAGGCGTGTCCAAGCAAACACCGACGGAATCCGGAATACTATGGTTTGTTTTGAAGAAGGACGCTTTAATGGTGCCTAATTGTACTTCAGAATCTGCGTTGATGAGAATACGTTTTGTTTCACCAAGCAAGCCCGCTTCTTTCAATTTGCCTTCAATTAATCCAAGCGTAAGCTTCGTGCCATACACCGGCACGTTCAAATTCTTCAATACATAAGGCAGACCGCCAATGTGGTCCTCATGTCCGTGTGTAATGAGAATACCTCTTACTTTATCCCGGTTTTCTGTTAAATACGTAATATCCGGTATGACAATATCAATACCGAGCATATCTTCCTCTGGGAATTTCAATCCTGCATCCACGACAACGATATCGTTGGCATGTTGAACGACATACATATTTTTTCCGATTTCACCGACGCCGCCCAATGCAAAAATGAGCAACTTATCATTGTTCTTCTTAGACAAGTTTATCTATACCTCCTATAATTTTACGGAACAAACGCATTCCGCAAGCATGATATTCTTTTATTACTAAACGCTTTCAAACATTGATGGATTGCTTTTCTAAATGAAGTATAGATTGCAAAAAATATGTTATTTGTGCGAATCAAACTTAGCAACTGGTTGTCCAAAAACTCAAAAAATCCAAGTCTTGGATCCGTTGACTAACGTCATTTATATTCAGAAATCCCTTGCAATTGTTCCAAAATACGACAATGTTTCCTCCCACAGGAAACACTTAGCTCGTACCTTATAACTAGTACTGTTGGACGCCGCTCCAAACGTTAATCCTTTTTATTATATTTGCCGCACACCGTCACTTGCTTATATTATACATGATAGAAATTGCGAAAAACAAGTAAAGGCTAAAATCCCCCATTACAAAAAGAAAAAACCGATGCAAGCGCATCGGTTTTAGTCGAGTGCGTCAATAGAACGATGGTTGGAAATGTTAGCTGAGAAGCCCTTTTAGCACTTCCAAATCTGCGTCAGTTGCCGCGACGAGCGGTAACCGCACTCCCCCAGCCGGTATTCCTCGAAGAGCGAGTGAACCCTTGACCAGCACTGGATTAGGAAGTTCGAATAACTCTTTGAAAACAGGATGCAGCTGAACGTGAAGCTTCGCGGCTTCTGCTACATTCCCATTCAAAAATGCCTCGATCATTTGCTTCATTTCACGACCTACGACATGGCTCGCCACACTTACTATGCCATGACCACCAATCGACAGCACAGGCAGAGCCACGCTATCGTCACCACTATATAGACGGAAGCCTTCAGGGGCACCAGCCACAATCTGTGTGACCTGATCCAAAGAAGCACATTCCTTAGTTGCCACAATGTTAGGGATTTGCGCCAGACGGAGTGTTGTATCTGCCGACATGCTTGCAACCGTCCGTGACGGAACATTGTATAACATAATCGGAAGCTTAGTCGACTCTGCAATGGCTTTAAAATGTTGAAAAATGCCTTCTTGAGTAGGTCTATTGTAGTAGGGAACAACAAGCAGAATTGCGTCAACTCCACATTCTTCAGCAATATGTGTCAAAAGAATGGAATGAGCTGTGTCGTTGCTGCCGGTTCCGGCAATAACTTTGCATCGTCCGTTCGCACGTTCAAGCGCAAATGAAAATAATGCTTTTTTCTCATCATCTGTTAAGGTTGGGGATTCGCCAGTTGTGCCAGACACAACGATGCTGTCGCTTAATTGATCATCAATCAAATAATCAATGACTCGGCCCGTTGCATCCCAATCAATCGAACCATCCGCATCAAAAGGTGTAACCATCGCGGTAACTAGTCTTCCGAAATCCATTTATGACTCCTCCTAAAAGTTTTCCGAAGGAAAACTTACTTCGGAAGGTTATGCTTAGGTTTCCGAGGTTAAGCTCACTTCGAAAACCATGTCTGAATTAGAATTACTGATGGAGTGAAAATTTTGCATGCAGAGCTTGAAGGGCTTTAGCCATGAATGCTTCCCTTACAAGCACCCAAATCGTTGTATTTGAATCGGCAGATTGAAGAATCGGTATTCCCTCTTCCGTCAGTGCTTCCACGATGCGGGCCATAATACCTGGAACGCCGTTCATTCCTCCGCCGATTACAGAAATTTTTGCGCATCCGCTAACGGCTTTTGGATAATAGCCGATTTCATTCAGAACTGCTACAGCTTGATCAGCGTCGGCATCAAACACGGTGTAAACTGCCCCGCCTGGATTAACATTAATAAAATCAACGCTTATATGATGATGGGCCATCGCTTGAAACACATGCAGCTGCATATCGGAATGACCATCTTGGGCATGCACTGTAATTTGCGTAACCCCGCTCACATGAGCGACCCCAGTCACATAGCGGTCGCGAACGATCGCTGCCTGCTCCGCATCAAGCGAATCTGTGACAAGTGTTCCTTCCTCCTCAGAAAAAGTCGAACGGACTCGAAGCGGAATACGCGCTTGCTGAGCAATTTCGACCGCTCTTGGATGAATGACCTTTGCCCCTTGTCTAGCCATGTTACAAATTTCGGCATATCCCACTACAGACAAGGGCCGTGCATCTTTAACAATTCTAGGATCAGCAGTCAGAATGCCATTCACATCCGTATAGATATCGATGCGTTCTGCCCGAAGCGCTGCACCAAGTGCTGTCGCCGATGTATCACTGCCGCCTCTTCCTAGTGTTGTAAGCTCACCGGTTTCCGTTACTCCTTGAAATCCAGTCACGATGACAACTTGACCCTCTTGTAATGCTTTATGAATAGCTTCCGTGCGTATCTCAAGTATACGCGCTCGGCCAAATTGGCTATCTGTAATAATGCCGGCGCCTCCGCCTGTTAAAGCGACAGCCGGTATAGAATTCGAGCGTAAGATGCTGCACAACACGGTCGCAGAAATCATCTCTCCACACCCAAGAAGCATATCTCGCTCCCGTGGCGGAAGATTATCGCCATGTTCGTGAATAAGAGATAATAACGTATCCGTTGCATAGGGCTCGCCTTTACGCCCCATAGCAGAGACGACAACGACCAGGTCTAGCTGTCGTTGCCGTTCTCTTGAAATATGTCCTAGTACATACCTTCTTGCCTCATCGGTGGAAAGTGATGTACCTCCGAATTTCTGTACAAGGATCCCCATGGTCAAACCTCCGCAATCGAATCGTAAGACGTCGACCGGACCGTTACCTAATAAACGGATCTGCTAAGCAGGATGATTAGCGTTCAATAGCGATATATTCTGCGATTTGAACAGCGTTCCATGCTGCACCTTTGAGCAGATTGTCAGATACGATCCACAGGTTCAGACCGCGTGAGGAGCCTAAATCACGGCGCAATCTACCGACGAAAACTTCAGGTTTGCCAGCTGCATCCGTTGCAAGCGGGTAGCTCTGACCTGCAGGATCGTCTACGAGTGTGACGCCTGGAGCATTCTCGAGCAGTGTCTTGACGTCTTCCAGATCGTAATCATTTTTCAATTCCACATAAACAGATTCTGAGTGGCCATAAACGACAGGTATACGAACACAGGTAGCAGTCACGTCTATGGACTCATCACCTAAAATTTTCTTTGTTTCTTTGACCATTTTCATTTCTTCAAGCGTATAGCCGTTTTCTTGAAATTTATCAATTTGAGGTATCGCATTGAAAGCAATCTGATGCTTCACCGGGAGCGAACCAACTGGTAAAATTTCAGGTTTAACATCATTTCCATCCAATACGTCACGGGTCTGGCGAAGAAGCTCGTCAATTGCCCGGCTGCCTGCACCGGATACAGCCTGATAAGTAGATACAATAATACGGGAGATCCCGTAACGGTCCTGCAGCGGTTTAAGCGCTGCAACCATTTGAATCGTGGAGCAGTTTGGATTTGCAATAATCCCTTTATGCTCATTTACCTTCTCGATGTTTACTTCTGGGACGATTAGCGGTGTATCCGGATCCATTCGGTATGCATTTGTGTTATCAATACATACAACGCCATGTTCAACTGCATGAGGAGCAAGTGCTTTCGTTACATCGCCGCCTGCGCTGAACAAAGCGATCTCTACCCCTTTAAAGCTATCGGGCGTTGCTTCCTCGACTGTATATTCCTTGCCCTTGAACACAATTTTAGTTCCGGCAGAACGTGCTGATGAAAGAAGCTTCAGCTCTGCAACCGGAAAGTTTCTTTTCTCAAGCAGACCGATGATTTGTTCTCCTACTGCGCCTGTTGCGCCTACTACCGCAACGTTAAATAATTTTTGACTCGACATTTGATGTCTGGCTCCCCTCGAAAGAAACTATATATGTTAAGGATAATGACTACAAGTTTATTTGAAGTCGAAAAAGCAACTGTTCTATTCTTCTAATGCCGTTCAATCAGAAGCGGCTGGAGTTGTTTACCAAGAAGTGCAGCTTCACAGGCTTCCGGTACTAAGTCCATCTTGGCTACCAATGAATTGGGCTTCTGAATGGGATTATCCTGTCCGAAAGGGACAAAATAAACATTCTTACAAACCAGCAATTTGGCAATATTCGCCGCATTCAAGCCAAGCCCGTCATTCGTTGATATTGCAAGCACAAGCGGGCGTTGGTTGCGCATTTGTGATTTTGCAGCCATAAGAACCGGACTATCTGTCATCGCATTAGCAAGCTTACTTGTTGTGTTGCCTGTACACGGAGCAATAACTAAGACATCTAACAGTTTAGAAGGTCCAAGCGGCTCAGCGTCGACGATTGTCGAAATAATTTCATTTCCGGTAATAGTTCGGAGTTCCCGCTGCCATTCTTCTGATGAACCGAATCTCGTATCCGTCATCATAATCGTCTGTGTGACAATCGGAACAACATTAGCTCCTTCATCAACAAATCGCTGAATGACCGGCATGACTTCCGCAAACGTGCAGTGAGATCCGGAGAGCGCATAGCCCACCGTTTTTCCTTGCCATTTCATTGCCCATTCCCCCGTTGCCTGGTATCTTCCAAAATCAACCGACTTAAACAATCCGCAATGATACGTCCAGCGGTTTTGGGTGCGACGATTCCTGGTAGACCGGGGGCGAGCAACGCTTTAATTCCCCGCTTCTCAGCAAAGCGAAAATCCGTTCCGCCCGGCTTAGAAGCGAGGTCAATAATGACCGCTCGCGAAGGCAAATTTGCGATAATTTGCGCTGTGACTATCATAGTCGGAATTGTGTTAAAAAGCAAGTCAATATTAACCACATGCTGCTGTAATGCATGGATAAAAAAGGGCTCAAAACCCATTTCCTGCGCTCTTGCAAAATGCTCCTCACGCCTTACTCCGACCTTTACTTTTGCACCTAATCCCTGTAGTGAACGAGCAAGCGTAAATCCGGTCCGGCCAATCCCGAGGACCATGGATGATGAGCCATGAATCGTAATATCCGTGTTCTGAATCGCCATCATAATGGCACCTTCAGCTGTAGGAATGGAGTT
This sequence comes from Paenibacillus solisilvae, assembly GCF_042656405.1. Taxonomy (NCBI): domain Bacteria; kingdom Bacillati; phylum Bacillota; class Bacilli; order Caryophanales; family Paenibacillaceae; genus Paenibacillus; species Paenibacillus solisilvae. The sequence goes on from NZ_JBHSOW010000028.1 coordinate 59,901, forward strand.
ATAAATAGCGACATCATCACGGTCAAACAGCTCAATAAGCCGAATATTATGTTTATCGCATAACAGACGGAGATAGGATTTTGCCATTCCAGTGTAGATCGTGCAATGTTTGGGCAAACGAGCAATATGATCATCCGTTAGAATAAGCTCTCGGTCACTAAAAACCGCAATTATTTTCCCGTCATCATCTGTCCCGACTGCAGGAAGTATTAAAGCATCCGCACTATCAAACAATTCTGGGCTCATCTCAGCTTTAACTGCTCCGTCAAGCGGAGTATGGAGCTGGTCAAAGCCTGCTACCGTTACTAGTGCATCGAGCTCGGTCAGCTTACGGATGACCTCGAGTTGACGAGCATCACCACCGAGAAGCACGACCTGAACCCCAGTCAACATGGATATCACTCCTTCCTACTGCAACCGTTACTCAGCAAGAATAACTGACTCGGTTGGCAGTAATTGCAATAGTGGTCGGCATTACCTGCACCCGCTGGACTTTTGATCATATCGATCTCGCGGTGTAATGCTGATCTTAAAACCGTTACTCAGCGAGGCTCTATGCCGCAGTAAACAGCACTCGCTCTTGGTTATAGATCATCTTATGCATCCGCCCAAAGCAGGGTGAAGAAGAAATGCATTCCTTTTTCACGAAATGCGGGTTGTGACTCTAGTCCTCACATCTGAGATTCAAAAAAAATACCCGCATGAGCCTAAGCTCATACGGGTATTAAAGGCAGTTATAAGTCATGATTATTCCTGGTTAGACGCCAGTATGGCCAAATCCGCCTGCCCCGCGGACGGTATCCGGAAGATCATCAACTTCTGAGATTTCAATTGCAGGGACAACTTGGAATACCATCTGGGCAATTCGCTCACCACGCTCAATAATGAAGGTATCCTGACCAAGGTTAATGAGCAGAACTTTAACTTCTCCTCGATAATCCGCATCTATCGTACCGGGTGAATTTAAGCAAGTAATTCCGTGTTTGAACGCAAGCCCGCTGCGGGGACGTATCTGCGCTTCCAAGTCTGCTGGCATGGCCATCGAAAAGCCGGTCGGGATCAGCTTCCGTTCACCCGGCGATAGGGATACCGGTTCTGATACGGCAGCATGAAGATCGAAACCAGCCGCTAACTCTGACATTTTGATCGGCAGCTTGACATCTTCATTGCCTTGGAGCCGCTTAAATAATACTTGATACAAGACTATCCCTCCTAATGGCTGCAGCAGCTTTATCATTCGTTCCCACCATTGCAACTGCAAAAGGCATGGACAGCATCTGTTTGGTCACTTGCTGTATGTCGCTCATCTGAACGGAATCGATTCGAGCAAGCATCTCATCGAGTGTAAAATGACGGCCGAGCATCAGTTCATTCTTACCAAGACGGTTCATCCGGCTGCTGGTGCTTTCGAGGCTCAAAATCAAGCTTCCCTTTAACTGTTCCTTGCCGCGGTGAAGCTCCTCGTCTGATAATCCTTTTGCTGCCAAGTCATTCATCATATTCAGCGTCAAATCCATAACTTCTTTCGTTTGCTTAGGAGCTGTACCCGCATAAATCGTAAATAAGCCGCTATCTGCATATGAAGTGTGGTAGGAATAAACCGAATACGCAAGTCCGCGTTTCTCTCGGATTTCTTGAAATAAACGAGAGCTCATCCCGCCGCCGAGCGCATTGTTAAGAAGAATCATCGCATAAAGATTCGAATCCGCAATCGAACTGCCCTGGAAGGACAAGCAAATATGATTTTGTTCCGTCTTTTTTTTATGAAACAGATATTGTCCGTTAAATTCCGGCGCTGATACTGTGGAATCAGTCCCATTATTGCTGAAGTTTCCAAAATGCTTTTCTAACAGTTCAAGAAGCGGACCCTCCTCCACATGCCCAGCTACACTGATGACGGTGTTATCAATCCGGTAACGATCGCCCATGTAGCCTCGAAGAGTGCCGCTGTTCATTGCTGAAAGCCGCTCTTCCAAACCAAGTATCGAATAAGCTAATGGATGATCGCCATAAGCTGCACGGGATGCTTCATCATGAACTTTATCATCCGGAGTATCTTCATACATGGAGATTTCCTCAAGAATAACATTCTTTTCTTTGTTTAATTCCGTTTCATCTAACTGGGATTCAAAGAACATATCCGCCAACGCATCAACGGCTATCGGTAAATGCTGATCCAATACCTTCGCAAAATAACAGGTATATTCTTTGGCCGTAAATGCGTTCACATTGCCGCCGATACCATCAAACAGATCCGCAATATCCTTGGCGTTTCGGCGAGCTGTGCCTTTGAATAACATGTGCTCGATAAAATGCGAAATGCCGTTATTCTCAGGTGTTTCATTCCTGGAGCCCGTTTTGACCCATATACCAAACGCAACCGAACGGAACGTCGGGATATACTCCACTACAACGCGCAAACCGTTGCTCAGCGTATAGTTATTCACAGCATTTTCCTCCTAAAACTTTCTTGGATACAACTATAACAAAATTACGGTCCAGCCTCAACTAACGTAACTCTCTTCGAAGATAAGGTATCACTTACCGTGCTGAGCATTAGCCCTTTCTGTTTGATTGCTGCAATCATCCCCGGCAGCGCCTCACTCGATGAATCGGTCGGATGCATCAGAATTAATGATCCAGGCTCAACCTGCAACCGAATTTTGCGAACAATTGATGAAGCAGGCGGGTGCCGCCAATCCACAGTATCTAGTGTCCACAAAACAGTCTTTAATCCCTGCTCGGCTGCAACGTTAATCGTCGTCTGATTAAAATCTCCGGATGGAGGGGCGAACCAATGATTCTTGACATGGAGCGTAGCTTGAAGCAGTGCTTCGGTCTTTGCAATTTGATTATATGCCGATTGACGGTCCAATTTGCTCATATCAGGATGGGAATAAGCATGATTGGAGATTTCATGACCGGCTGACTGAATCATTCTGGCCATATAGGTATTCTTCTTTAACCAAGAGCCGTCCAGGAAAAAGGTTGCTTTTACATTTTCCTTCTCCAATGTATCCAGAATTGGCTTAATGAACTCATTCCCCCATGCAACGTTAATCATAAGGGATACCATTGGCTTCTTCGGGTTGCCTTTGTAAATTGGCTGTCTGCCCAACTGTTCCAGATTTACTTTAGGCCATATTTCTTTGTACACGTAACGAATAGGAGCATGCTCAGGTGCCTCTTTCATTAATCGGTAAGTCTGCTCCACATCTACTTCTAAACCATTGTAACCGGGTATCGCTTTCCAAACTCGATCCAGCGTCGCATTAACCGGCGCGATCCTCTTCTTCACGGCTTCCGCTTTAATGGTATCCAAAAGAAGCTGATTCTTCTGGGTGTCTCCCGAAACAGGTTTGAATACATCGTAAACCCTGTTTTGTTTCACAGCAAATACGTAATCAGACAAACTATTGTTCAGCCGCACGGTCAGAAGCAGTGCGCTCATGAGGAGAGCCATCACGATTGCTTTCTTCAATTTCATTGCCTCGTCCCACCCTTCTCTTCATCATATTATGAGCAGGTCCACATTATGAGAAGGAGTAAGGCAAGGCCAATAAAACTTATCCTCGAAAATGATTGATGAATAAAAAAGAGACAGATGCGTGATCTGACTCTTCCTTGTTACTTTATGGGAAAGGATAAATCGTTAACCAAGCTTAGGGCTGTGCAGGCACTTCCAGAACAGCTTTACGCGACAGGTTGATACGTCCTTGCTGATCGATTTCAGTTACCTTGACGGTAATTTGATCTCCGATCTTGAGAACATCCTCCACCTTCGCAACACGCTCAGTTGAAACTTGCGAAATATGAACTAAGCCGTCCTTATTCGGAAGAATTTCAACGAAGCAGCCGAATTTCTCAATCCGTTTCACTGTTCCAAGGTACACTTCCCCCACTACGACTTCACGGACGATTCCTTCGATGATTTGCTTAGCACGTTCATTGGCATCCGCATTTGAGGATGCAATGAATACTGTTCCGTCCTGCTCGATATCAATTTTCACGCCGGTTTCATCAATAATTTTATTAATGATTTTACCGCCGGAACCGATAACGTCACGAATTTTATCCGGGTGAATCTTCATAATGACGATTTTAGGCGCATATTGGGACAATGCTTTCCGCGGCTGCGCCATTACCTCTGTCATTTTACCGAGAATATGCAGACGGCCAACGCGTGCCTGCTCAAGGGATTCCTCCAGAATCGAACGGCTGATGCCATCGATCTTGATATCCATTTGAATTGCAGTAACACCTTCAGCTGTACCTGCCACTTTAAAGTCCATGTCGCCAAGGTGATCTTCCATACCTTGAATATCAGACAAAATTGAAAAATGTTCCCCATCTTTGATCAAGCCCATCGCGATTCCAGCAACAGGAGCCTTGATCGGCACACCTGCATCCATCATGGCAAGCGAGCTTGCGCAGATACTTGCTTGGCTGGTCGATCCGTTCGATTCCAATACTTCGGATACGAGACGAATCGTGTATGGGAATTCCGTTTCAGACGGAATGACTTTGGACAGTGCGCGCTCACCAAGTGCACCGTGGCCAATTTCACGACGGCCTGGAGGACGAAGCGGTCTTGCTTCCCCAACACTGAATGGAGGGAAATTGTAATGATGCATGAAACGCTTGGTTTCTGTCAAGTCGATACCATCAAGAATTTGAACATCACCCAGTGCACCTAGCGTACAAATGCTTAAGGCTTGCGTTTGTCCGCGAGTAAACAATCCGGAGCCATGCGTTCTTGGCAGTAAATCCACATCGCATTCAATGGGACGGATCTCACTCAAAGCTCTTCCATCCGGTCGAACTTTATCATGCGTAATCAATCGGCGCACTTCTTCCTTGACGATATCATACAGAACTTCTTTCACATCACCAAGCAATTCAGGCGTTTCTGCATACTCAACCTCGAAATGTGCAATCGTTTCTGCGTTAACCGCATCAATCGCATCTTGACGTTCATGCTTCTCTTGAATGCGCACCGCTTGTACTAAGCGGTCAGCCACAAAAGCACGAACAGCTGCATTAACCCCTTCATCAGAAGCTTGAAGGATCACTTCCATCTTAGGCTTGCCGGCAATAGCCTGCAGCTCTTCAATTGTTGCAACGATTTTCTTAATTTCATCGTGTCCGAACATAATAGCTTCAAGAATAACGGATTCAGGCACTTCGTTCGCTTCTGCTTCCACCATCATAATTGCATCTTTCGTTCCGGATACGACAACGTAAATATCACTTTTTGTCTCTTGGTCAACCGTTGGGTTAACGATGAATTCACCATCGATACGGCCAACGATAACGCCGCCAATTGGACCGTTAAACGGCAGGTTGGAAATGCTGAGCGCTGCAGAAGTCCCAATCATAGCAGCAATTTCCGGTGTGCAATTCTGGTCTACACTCATGACGATATTAGCGATTTGCACTTCATTGCGGAAACCATCAGGGAACAACGGGCGAATCGGACGGTCAGTTAGTCTGCTCGATAAAATCGCTTTTTCACTTGGACGCCCTTCACGCTTAATGAATCCACCCGGGATTTTACCAACGGCGTACAACCGCTCTTCATAGTTAACTGTAAGCGGGAAAAAATCCAGATTTTTCGGCTCATTCGAGGATACCACCGTACATAGAACGACAGTATCGCCATATTTGACCGTAACCGCTGCGTTCGCTTGTTTAGCAAGACGTCCCGTTTCAAGAACGAGTGGACGTCCACCCAGCGTCATTTCAACATGATGCAACATCGAATTCCTCCTCACTGCTGCCGAAACTTTCGCCCCAATGGGACAGCTCGGCCTGCAGGTTATTGTTTGTTTTCCAATTAAAAGCTTCCATGGTAAATCCTGCTCTGTCACAATATATAAGAAGGAACGGCGCTGTAAAGCAGAACCGCTTACAAGTGCCGTCCATTATTGCGGTGCAAGTCTCTACCCTCAGAAATATAAAATAGCATCGTTAATGAATACTTTCTATATTTTGAGACAAACCCCTTTCGAGGTCTTATTATCTTCAAGCGACCGTGATAAGAGGTTTGTTGGTTGCACCTTTATGTAAATCATTATCGACAAATTTATAAAAAGCAACCCGGTGCTGCCGATCCGGAACCCCGGACGGCTGGACAACCAGGTTGCTTTTATTTACGTATCTACTATCGGCGAAGGCCGAGTTTTTCGATCAATGCGCTGTAACGACGAACGTCTTTGTTTTTCAAGTACGCTAGTAGTTTACGACGTTGACCTACCATCTTCAGTAGACCGCGACGCGAATGATGATCCTTCTTATGCGTCCGCAAGTGATCCGTCAAATTGACGATGTTTTGCGTCAGGATAGCGACTTGAACTTCGGGTGATCCCGTATCGTTCGCGTGTTTCTTGTGCTCATCAATCAGCTGATGTTTAAGCTCTTGTGTAATTGCCATCCATGTTCACCTCCTTCATAATAATCGCCGTTAGCCTCGCCGCCGTCGGTGATGTCGGTCAGGCCAAGCTAAGGTTCGTGCTGCCTGTAATCGATAGAGAATGCTCTATCACCACGCAACGTATTTGAGTATACCACAAACGCCTATAAGAAGTAAATGGAGCCCGTTTACATGTTGAAAGCAGTTAATACTGCACGCGCCTGCTCCGCATCCGAATGGATCTGTTTGACTAGTTCATCGATTGATCCGAACTTCTTCTCCGTGCGGAGGAAACTGATAAACCGAATCATAATCGACTTTCCATACAAATCCCCGTTGAAATCGAATAAATGGGCTTCGAGCACAGGTTTTGGCAAATGCTCGTGAAAGGTTGGTTTCACACCCATGTTTAATACACCATGTATTAACTTTCCTTCAACGTCAGCCATAATCGCATAGACACCCTGTCTAGGCATTACATAAGCAGCTTCCGGTTCGATGTTGGCTGTCGGGAATCCGATTTTACTGCCTCTGCCTTCACCGTGAACAACGATTCCTCTTACTTCATAAGATTCTCCAAGCAGCTGCCTCGCAGTCTCCGGGGAGCCTTCAAGCAGCGATTCTCGAATAAGCGTGCTGCTCACTTTATCGCCATCCTGCATCAATGGTTCGACAATTTCGACCCCAATGTCAGGTTGTCCTAGCGATACTAAAGTTTCCGCATGACCTGAGCCGCGTACGCCAAAGGTGAAATCAAAACCAACTATCGCTTTCTTTACCTGAAGAGGACGCAGTACATCCTCAACAAACTCAGCGGGTGTTACCGCAGAGAAAGACAAATCGAATTTGATCACGTAAACGACATCCACGCCTAGTCGTAGAAAACGTTTGATCTTATCGTCCAGCGGTGTTAAGCAAGTGACATACTGCTGCCCTTGGCCCAGCACTTCCTTCGGATGCGGATGAAACGTCATGACTGCAGCCTGTAACCCTTCAGCTTTGGCAGCTTCCATAGAACGGCGGATGACGTTTTGATGACCTCTATGTACGCCATCAAAATGCCCGATAGCGAGTGTTTTTGGTACAGCCGTTTCAGCTGCTGTAGATGAACGAATTGGATATTCTAAGAAGATGATTTCCATGCAGTCACACCTGCTTTATGATCTTCGCTTATTATACCGGTGTAAAGACCTTCACTGCTTTCAGCAGCTCACTGTCCGCTTCCCGTTCAAACAATCCGATAAACAGACCATCTTCCCTGTACAACCGAATAAGCTCGTCTTTTTTTTCCGATACGGTTAAGTCTTTCAAACTTTGGCTGGGAATCCGTTTACCTTGAAAGGCATGCTGTGCGGTCTCCCTACTAACTGTCCCGCGTGCAAGATGTTCAAGCGCTGAATCGGCGGGAAGCAACCGGGCTTCCAAATCTCCCGATGCCTGAAGTTGTTCGATTTCTTCCAAAGTCAAGCATTGCTCCTCTGTAAACCCGCCTGACATCGTACGTTTGAGTTCCGCCATGACAGCAGGAACATTAAGCGCATGACCGATATCTACACAGAGAGTACGGATATACGTTCCTTTGGAGCATTGAACCGCAAAACGAATGGTTGGTTGCTGCTTGGCAAGGCTGAGCTCCAGCAAGTCCAATTCATAGATCTTAACTTTTCTGGACTGCCTTTCAATAACTTGACCTTCTCGCGCCAACTCGTACAGACGCTTCCCTCCAACCTGCACGGCAGAATACATTGGAGGAATCTGATCAATCTCACCGATGAAGGATACAAGCACGCGGCGGATATCCGCTTCGCTTAGTTGAACGTCCTTCGCTTCCGAAATAACCGTACCCGATAGATCCTCGGTATCTGTCGCTATTCCAAACTGGAGTACAGCTTCATAGGCTTTAGGCCTCTCCTGCACATATTCCACAACACGAGTCGCACGACCAATACAAAGAGGCAATACCCCCGTAACTTGCGGATCCAACGTCCCGGCATGACCAATTCGTTTGGTTCGCAGTATACGTCTAACTTTAGCTACTACATCATGAGATGTCCAGCCTGCCGGCTTCCAAACGGCTAGAATACCGTCCATCATTCTTCCAACGCCTTTCTAACGGCATTAATGAGGCTGGAAATGGAATCGGCTATCACTCCCTCAAGCCGGCATCCAGCTGCCCGAACATGCCCTCCGCCGCCAAATAGCTGTGCGATGGCCGATACGTCTGCTTTGCCAGATGATCGCATACTTACCTTTACTTGGCCATTCTCGGTTTCTTTGAATAAAATACCTACTTCTACACCTTCAACATTGAGTGCATAGTTGACCAAGCCTTCCAAATCATCTCCGATTGCTCCAGTCTCAGCCATGTCAGCAACAGAAATATAAAGCCATGCAATTCGGTTATCTTCCGAGAAAGTAAGACCGTTCAAACCGCGCTGCAATAATAGAAGCTGAGGCTTAGTCATACGCTCCAGCAGGTGATTGGCTATCCAATGCCCTGGGACACCTTTAACAAGCATACTAGAAGCCACATTCATCACTCTGGGAGTCGTATTGGAATACCTAAACCCGCCTGTATCGGTTAATAATCCTGTATATATTGCAGTGGCTGCTTCTTTGTCCAGGACAATTCCCGCATATTCCATTAAATCGTATAAAATTTCAACAGTGGCAGCAGCATCCGTTCGAATCACATTAACAGCGCCAAAACCATCATTTGTTGGATGATGGTCGATATTAAGCAATACAGCTCCTTCAGCAAAGCTGCCGGAAACCAGGCCAATTCTACGAAAGTCTGCACAATCCACGGCAATAATGCGGTCATAGGTCTCTGTAGGAGGCTGCAGACTATAATTATGGATGGAAGCTGTATCTTCCATAAAGGTAAGCTTAATGGGTACTGGACTTTCGTTAATCATATTGACTTGTTTTCCAAAATGGCGCAGCAGCCAGCAAACAACAACTGTGGAGCTGATTGCATCACCGTCAGGCTGAACATGCGAGACGACCAAAAAGCGGTCGCCCTCTCGCATAAAAGCAATAGCATCGTCCAGCTGTTTTTCATAAGTCGCGGTAAAAGCCGCAGGCTTTACCCCGGTCATTGCACACCATTATCACTATTAATATTATTGAGCAACGATTCGATTCGGCTGCCGTATTCGATGCTGTTGTCAAACTTAAACAACAGCTCCGGTGTATGGCGGAAGCGAATTCGCTTGCCTAGCTCGGAACGAAGAAAGCCAGTTCCGCGTGCCAGCGCCTTGAGCGTTTCTTCTTTCTGTTCGTCTGAACCAAGTACGCTCAGGAAAACGCGTGCTTGCGAAAGATCATTTGTCAGTTCCACACCCGTTACTGTAATGAATCCGATACGGGGATCTTTAAGTTCCGATTGAATGAGCTGACTTAATTCTTTCTTGATTTGTTCACCGACTCGCCCTACGCGAATTTTCGCCATAGGTTAATCACCTCTCTACTGTCTCCATAACGTAAGCTTCAATGGTGTCGCCTTCTCTAAGGTCATTAAATCTTTCGAGTGTAATTCCGCACTCATAGCCTTGAGCAACTTCCTTAGCATCATCTTTAAAGCGTTTGAGCGATTCGATCTCTGTGTCAAACACAACAATTCCGCTTCGAATCAAGCGAGCTTTTGCCGAACGCGTGATTTTACCTGAAGTAACCATACATCCAGCAATTGTACCGACTTTCGTAACTTTGAATATGTTACGCACCTCAGCCTGCCCGATAATGACTTCTTTGAAGATTGGATCCAGCATCCCTTTCATAGCATGCTCGATTTCGTCAATTACATTATAGATAATGCTGTGCAAACGAATATCAACTTTTTCTTGCTCAGCTGTTGCCAGTGCTTGAGGCTCTGGACGAACGTTAAAGCCGATTACAATCGCACTGGACGCAGCAGCCAGGTTAATATCAGACTCGGTAATTGCACCAGCGCCGCTGTGAATGATTTTGACACGAACGCCTTCGATGTCGATCTTCGCAAGCGATCCTTTAAGTGCCTCGGAAGAACCTTGAACGTCCGCTTTGATGATAACGTTCAGTTCCTTCACTTCTCCATCTTTAATATGGCTGTACAGATCTTCAAGCGTTACACGAGTATTGGCACCAAGCTCGGATTGACGGTGCTTAATGGCACGACGCTCTGCAATGGCACGAGCTTTGCGCTCATCTTCAAACACGAGGAACGGGTCACCGGCTTGCGGAACTTCTGTCAGACCCGTAATCTCGATTGGCGTACTTGGACCCGCTTCTTTCAGACGACGACCTTTATCATTGACCATAGCACGGACACGTCCGAAGCAGTTACCTGCTACAAAAGCATCTCCGACTTTGAGTGATCCATGCTGAACGAGGATACGAGCTACCGGACCTTTACCTTTATCAAGCTCGGCTTCGATAACCGTACCGCGTGCCCGTTTGTTCGGGTTAGCTTTGTAGTCGTTCACTTCAGCGACGAGCAGAATCATTTCAAGCAGTTCTTCCAGACCGATACGCTGTTTGGCTGATACGTTGACGAAAATCGTGTCGCCGCCCCATTCTTCCGGTACAAGCGCGTATTCAGTAAGGCTTTGTTTGATTTTATCAACATCTGCACCTGGCTTATCGATTTTGTTGACCGCTACGATAATCGGTACGCCAGCTGCTTTCGCATGGTTAATGGCTTCCACTGTTTGCGGCATGACGCCGTCGTCAGCTGCAACAACAATGATTGTAATATCGGTTACTTGAGCTCCACGGGCACGCATGAGTGTAAAAGCTTCATGGCCCGGTGTATCCAAGAAAGTAATTTTCTTATGATTAATTTCTACTTGGTATGCACCGATATGTTGTGTGATACCGCCAGCTTCGCCGCTGGTTACGCTGGTATGGCGAATGGCATCAAGCAAGGTTGTTTTACCATGGTCAACGTGACCCATAATTGTTACAACCGGCGGACGAGTTTCGAGTGTTTCTTCTTCATCCTGCTCTTCGAAGGTCTCGAATGCATCTTCCTCAACCGGAATTTTCACTTCAACTTCTACGCCGTATTCCGTAGCGATCAATTGAACGGTATCCAGATCAACCTCTTGGTTAATGGTAGCCATTACGCCAAGCACGATAAGTTTCTTGATAACCTCGGAAGCATCCTTATGGAGCAATTTTGCCAAATCACCGACTGTTACTGTACCACGGACGATAATTTTCTTAGGTGTGTTATCCACTTTTTCTTTGCGCTCTTGCTGTTGGCCTCTGCCGCGCTGGTTTTTGCCTCCGCGGTTGTTGCCTTTGTAGTTGCTTACCCGTGCATCGTCAAAACGTTTGCCGCCAGCATTTTGATTCGGTTTGGATGATCTTTTCTTTTCATCCAGAGCAGGACGGGGCTCAAATGTTTTTCCTTGCGCATTGCGGTTTGGCTGCGGCGTAGTTGCACGCGAGCCGCCGGTGCTTGGAGCTGGAGCCGGACGGCTGGAACTTTGACTGCGCTGTCCGCCTTGTCCCTGCGGGCTGCTTTGTCCAAAGCGCTGCCCGCCTTGGCCTGAACCGCCTTGACTGCCTTGGCCACTTGGACGCTGTCCACCTTGACCACCACCGTATTGACCGCTAGGACGTTGGCCACCTTGACCGCCCTGTCCGCCTGGGCGTTGACCGCCTTGGCTGCCTTGACCGCTAGGGCGTTGGCCGCCCTGACCGCTTGGACGCTGGCCTTGATTGTACTGTCCGCTTGGTCGTTGGCCTTGTTGACCGCTTGGTCGTTGGCCTTGTTGACCACTCTGTCCAGCAGGACGCTGCTGAACAGAGCCAGTTCCGGATTGCTGGTTGCTTGCCGGTGTAGACTGCGCACTTGGTTGTGCTGGCACAGCTGATTGACTCGTTGCTGCGGATTGTGATGCTGCGGCAGGCTGTGAACTTGTGTTTGCTGAAGCAGCTGCTGCGGATGTGCTCGTACTTGCTTGCGTATTAGGTTTTGTTGTATTCATATTCCCCTGTTGATCGTTTGTATTTTTGTTACTTTGCCCTTGCGGCTGACCTGCATTTGAGGTTGGCTGCGGTTTACGTTCCAGTGACTGTTGCTGCGGACGATTAGTTGGCTGCGAAGAAGCAGCAACGGTTGCAGTCTCTTGCGCTCGTTTGGCGGCTGCATTTGCTTTTATATCACGAAAAAAACCCTCGACTTTGCTTACCATCTCATTCTCCATCACGCTCATGTGATTGTTAACAGGCAGACTGAGACGTTTCAAAATCGTAATGATTTCCTTGCTGCTCATATTGAGCGACTTGGCGTACTCATAGACGCGCAATTTATCTTTGTTGTCCTTGCTGTCTTGTTGTTTAGTCAATATACTCCACCTCCGTAGGTTGGCTTAAGCTCTGTACGATACTCTTGGAAAAGCCTGCATCCGTAACGGCA
>NZ_JBHSOW010000028.1:72803-171132 GCF_042656405.1 Paenibacillus solisilvae
TAACTTGACATTATAGGTGGCACATTTATCACGGAACTTCTTTTTTGTATTATCTGAAGCATCGCCTGCAGTTATAACAAGCTTTGCCTTCCCTTGCTGTACGGTTTTAAGCACGGTTTCATCTCCGGTGACGAGCATTCCCGCCCTCATCGCCATGCCAAGAAGAGATAATGCTTTATGCTTCATCATCATCATCCACCCGATCTTTGCTGGCTATAAACGCCTCTTCCACAGCAATAAAATCCTGTTCGAGTTGGTCGTATATTTCCGCACCTACCGGCTGTTTGAGTGCTCGATCCAGCGCCTTACTCTTCTTGGCCAGTTTAAAGCAGCTCACTTTGCCGCATAAATAGGCGCCCCGTCCCGGTTTCTTGCCTGTCAAGTCGATTAATATCGCACCATCAGGCGTTCGAACGACGCGAATCAGTTCTTTCTTCGGCATCATTTGCTGACAAGCCACGCATTTACGCAGCGGAACTTTTCTAGGTCTCATCGTTCATCCCTCCCCATCCAAGATGCGCGACTAATCGATGGAAACTGAATCCTGATGCATCGTATTCATAGGTGATTTAGGACGGCCGTATTCTTGCTCCGCCTGTGTCTCACTTTTGATATCAATTTTCCAGCCGGTCAGTTTTGCTGCTAAGCGAGCATTCTGCCCTTTAATCCCGATCGCTAGTGAAAGCTGATAGTCCGGAACGATAACACGCGCCATTTTCTCTTGCTCAAACACGATAACTTCAATTACCTTGGATGGGCTTAGAGCATTTGCCACATATTCATCGACACTTTCCGACCAGCGAACGATATCTATCTTTTCACCCTTCAGTTCCGTTACGATCGTTTGCACCCGCATCCCTTTTTGCCCGACGCAAGATCCAACCGGGTCGACCTCGGAATTGCGTGAATATACAGCAATTTTGGAACGAAAGCCAGCTTCTCTGGCAACCGAGCGGATCTCTACTACACCATCGTAGATTTCCGGAACTTCAAGCTCAAACAGCCGCTTAAGTAAACCAGGATGTGTACGTGAAAGAAAAATCTGCGGTCCCTTTGTTGTGTTCTCGACTTTCGTGATAAAGGATTTCACACGATCGCCATGCTTAAACTTATCAGTCGGCATTAATTCGGTTAAAGGTAAAACAGCTTCTACTTTACCCAAATCGATGAACAAATTCCGTACATCCTGACGCTGCACAATTCCGTTGACGATATCTTCTTCTTTATCAATAAACGCATTGTAAATAAGTCCCCGCTCGGCTTCGCGAATACGCTGAGTGACGACCTGTTTAGCGGTTTGAGCGGCGATTCGGCCAAAGTCACGAGGCGTTACCTCGATTTCAGCAACATCGTCCAGTTGGTAATGCGGGTTAATCTCTCTGGAAGCTTCAACCGAAATCTCAAGACGCGGATCCAAAACATCTTCAACTACTGTTTTGCGTGCATAGACTTTAATCACGCCAGTGAACCGATTAATGTCGACCCTTACGTTCTGGGCCGTATTAAAATTGCGTTTATAGCTGGAAATAAGGGCAGCTTCAATAGCTTCCAGCAAGATATCCTTGCCGATTCCCTTTTCCTTCTCTATTTCCGTTAGTGCTTCTATAAATTCCATACTCATTGGAAATAAGTTCCCCCTTTCAATTGGTTCCCTATCGTTATATTCATGCCAAAACCTTCAATTAGAAGACGATGGCTAAACGGGCGCTCGCTAATTTGTCATATGGAATCGAATGCTTCTTCTTACCGATTTCAACCGTCACTTCCTCCCCATCAAAGGAGAGCAGTTTACCTTCGAACTCTTTCAAACCGCCAATGGGCTCATAGGTGGTAAGGAAGACATGTTTCCCGACCGCTTTACGTACATCATCAGGCTTCTTAAGCGGACGTTCCGCACCCGGGGAAGATACTTCGAGGAAATAAGCTTCTGTAATCGGATCATTCTCGTCAAGTTTATCGCTTAGATACTCACTAATCCGGCCGCACTCATCGATATCGATGCTGCCTTCTTTGTCTACAAATACGCGCAGAAAGTAATTGCTGCCTTCCTTTACGTATTCAACATCGACGAGTTCAAATCCATTGTCGTCCAGAAACGGACGTACCATTTCTTCAACGACCGTCTTGATTTTTGATGTGCTCAAAAAAAATGTACCCCCCACTGCAACGTCTCATCGCCGGTACACGGGACCTAAGTTGCAGTTAATTTTATGACCTCAGTCGCTGTTCGAGCGACACGGCTGGTGATCATGCAGACGTAAAAAGGTGTAGACAAAACGTAAAGAGTGGGTTTCCCCACTCTTCTGCGAAAAAGTCGTATCATCAGCATTACCAGAAATATTATACCATAACCATGATGTGGTGACAAGATAGGGGTCGGCGCTGGAGGACTCGCTGACATTGGTCCGCCAAAGTCACGCCAGCGTCCGCTGTTTTGTGACGCTGAGAACTCGCTGACATCGCTGTTCCAAAGTCACGCCAGCGTCCGCTGTTGGAATGGTGATGCCTTGACTAGACTTGGCGGTGCATCACCATTCCAAAGCCGGTTCGTAAACTCTCCGGCTGGCTGTGTCTTTGACTCCGCTTCACTGCTCGTCGGCTCGTTGGGGCGACAGCAGAATAAGAACATCTCTAGAACAGTGACAACTGATTCGACTCCGGGAGACCTCGGAAACAGCCCATTCCGTTCAGTACTTCGATAATGGTTTTGGACGCTTTTGATTTTTGTTGGAAATCCTCTATCGATAGAAATTCGCCGTGATCTCGGGCTGCTGCAATGTTGCGGGCCGCGTTCTCGCCTATACCGCCGATAGCTCCGAATGGAGGAATAATGGAATCACCCTCGATAATAAACTTTGTTGCTTCGGAACGATAAAGATCAACACTTTTGAAAGAGAAACCGCGCGCGGTCATTTCCAATGCCATTTCCAGGAGAGAGATACTGTTTTTTTCTTTCGGCAGCGCCTGGAAGCCTTTCGCTTCAATTTCAATCAATCGGCGCAGGATCGCATCATACCCTTTGCACAGAAGCTCCAAATCAAAATCATCCGCACGGACTGTAAAATACGTTGCGTAATAAGCAATCGGATAATACAGCTTGAAATAAGCTGTACGAACAGCAGAGATAACATATGCCGCGGCATGCGCTTTCGGGAACATATACTCGATCTTCAGGCAGGAATCGATATACCATTGCGGCACTTTGCAGCGCTTCATTTCATCAATCCACTCTGGAGTAAGTCCTCGCCCTTTACGAACGCTCTCCGTAATTTTGAATGCCAGACTGGCATCCATACCTGCTTTATAAATGAGGAATAACATGATATCGTCACGACAGCCGATTACCGTCTTGATTGTACAGGTTCTATTCTTGATCAGTTCCTGTGCATTTCCCAACCATACACCGGTACCATGGGATAACCCCGAAATCTGCAGCAAATCGGCAAAAGTCGATGGTTTCGTCTCTTCGAGCATCTGGCGAACGAACTTCGTTCCCATCTCCGGCACTCCGTAAGTCGCTACAGATGAACGGATTTTCTCCTGAGTTACGCCGAGCGCTTCGGTGGAGCTGAACATGCTCATGACTTTGGGATCATTCATCGGAATAAGCGTTGGATCGACACCTGTGAAATCCTGAAGCATCCGCATCATCGTCGGATCATCATGACCAAGTATATCGAGCTTGAGCAGATTCTCTTCAAAGGCGTGATAGTCAAAATGTGTGGTCTTCCACTCCGCATTCACATCGTCTGCCGGATATTGAACAGGCGTTACATCCTCTACCTCAATATAATCGGGCACAACGACGATTCCGCCCGGATGCTGACCCGTACTCCGTTTAACACCTGTAAAGCCGTTAGCTAAACGTGTAAGTTCAGCTCCGCGCCATTTCTTCCCGTAATCCTCTTCGTATTTCTTGGTGTAGCCATATGCGGTTTTCTCTGCAATTGTACCGATGGTGCCTGCGCGGAAGACATTTTTCGGACCGAACATCTCTTTCGTAAAGTTATGCGCAATCGGCTGGTATTCGCCTGAGAAGTTCAAATCGATATCGGGAACCTTATCCCCCTTGAAACCAAGGAAGGTTTCGAACGGAATATCCTGTCCCTCGCCTTTAAGAGGCTTGCCGCAGTTCGGACAATCTTTGTTTGGTAAATCGAATCCGCTGGGATAACTTCCATCCAGAAACCATTCACTATATTTGCACGCTTCATTAAGGCAGGTGTAATGCGCTGGAAGCGGGTTAACCTCGGAAATACCAAGGAAAGTTGCAACAACGGAAGAACCGACAGATCCCCTTGAACCTACCAGATAGCCATCCCGATTCGATTTTTTAACAAGGCGTTCAGAAATCAAATAGTTGGCAGAAAATCCTGCTTTGATGATCGGCACAAGCTCTTTCTCCAACCGCTGCACAACGACATCAGGAATCGGTTCGCCATACAGCTTCTTTGCAGTCTCGTAGCAGGTGTTCCGCATTTCATCGTCTGCACCTTCAAGAATAGGAACAAAGAGCTTCGGCGGGAACATATCAAAAGGCTCAAATCGCTCCGCTAATTGAACCGTATTCTTGACCACTACCTCGTACGCTCTGGCCTCACCGAGAAAAGCGAATTCTGCCAGCATTTCATTCGTTGTACGGAAATGGGCATCCGGCTTCGTAATATCTTTGAGCGGGCTGAAACCGGTTATCCCATGAATCGTAATATCCCGGAAAATTTTATCTCGCTCATTCAAGTAATGAACATTACCGGTTGCAATGATCGGCTTGCCCAGCTTGTCGCCGATTTCACAAACGCGGCGGATCGCTTGCTCGATCTCAGCACGGCTTGCCACAAAGCCTTTTTCAACGAGATGCATGTAGAAGGTCACAGGCTGAATCTCAAGCACATCGTAATAACGGGCGACCTCCTCTGCCTCCTCCATTGATTTGTTCATAACCGCCTCGAAGAACTCGCCTTTCTCACAGCCAGAGATGATCAGAAGTCCCTCGCGCAAATCATTCAGCTTGCTCTTCGGAATCGTTGCAACTCTCTTAAAATGATCCGTATGAGATATAGATACAAGTTTAAATAAGTTCTTCTTGCCCACTGCGTTAAGTGCATAGATGCAGCAGTGAAACGGACGCATGTTCGATAAGTCAAGACCAACATAATCATTAAGCATCTGCAGTCCCGTTATGTTACGCTCTCCGGCATCTTTAATCAATCCGTATAAAACCCCGCCCAAAGCGATAGAGTCGTCGATGGCGCGGTGATGGTTCTCCAGGCTTACTTTATACTTATCAGATAATGTATTCAGCCGGTGATTCTTCATGGTCGGATGCAGGAATCGGGCAAGCTCCAACGTGTCAAGAACCGGATTATTGACCTCTGGCATACCATGCCGCTTACATGCAGCTTGTATGAAGCCCATATCAAATCTAGCATTATGCGCAACCAAGATAGCATCTTCAATGAAATCGACAAATTCTCGCAGCTTCGGTTCAAGCTCAGGGGCATCTTTCACCATCTCATTCGTTATGTTGGTGAGCTGTTGAATGTTATACGGAATATCCTCATGCGGATTAATGAAAGTAGAGAATCTTCCAATTTCTTTGCCATCCTGCATCTTAACGCCAGCCAGCTCGATAATTTTGTTATTCATAACAGAAAGACCGGTAGTCTCGATATCGAAAACGACATAGACCGCTGTTTGCATAACTTCCGTTCTCGGATTGAGCACCATCGGGATCGAGTCATTAACCACGTTAGCTTCCAGACCGAACAGCACCTTGATGCCATTCTTCTTGGCTGCCTTCGCCGCTTCCGGATAACACTGAATATTACCGTGATCCGTAATCGCGATCGCCTGGTGTCCCCATTTGGCAGCGCGCTTGATATAAACATCAACTGGTGTCACCGCATCCATAGTGCTCATTGTGGTATGAAGATGAAACTCCACGCGCTTCTCCTCGGCATCATCCTTCATTTCTTTAGGAGGGACAACCTCATGAAGATCCGAAGGCATCATGACGAGCTCCGGCTCCTGCATGAACCGGTCATATTCAACACGTCCGCGGGCCTTAACCCATTTGCCGTTGGCCAGTTGGTTGAGTACCTTTACATCGTCCTTCGTCTTAGCAAACATCTTCATGGCAATGGAATCAGTGAAATCAGTCACATTAAAGGTGAACAGCGTGCTTCCGTTGCGCAGCTCCTTCACTTCGAGATTGAAGACCGATCCTTGGACAGTGATTTTCTTCTCTTCTTCAATGATGTTCATGATCGGCACTGCTTCCTCGCGGATGTCATACCCGACGACAAGCCTTACATCGCCTTCTTCAACCGGTGGAGCTTCAGATGCTGAACTGCTCATCATCTGTTCAATAACTTCCCGTTCTTCTTGATCTCGTTTCTGAGCGAACTGTTCGTAAACCTCTTGATTAGACTCTTTTTCGCCTACCAGCAGCTTCACCCGACAATTGCGATTAAATTGCTCGGAGTAAAATTGAACGACCAGTTCGTCAATTTTCTTCTTACGCGCAAGCTCAAGTCCCATATCATCCATCATCGCAAGGGTAACCAGTTCGCCAGCGGCTTCCATCTTCGACTTCCCAAGCCATCCATTTACCGATGGGTTATGCTGCTGCACCCATTCTACAAATGCAGACCAATATTCATGCAGCAGTTCATCGGTCTGAACATCTTCACCATATTGAAATTTAAAAGAGACTTGAGCGATATGAGCAAATTTGGTTTGAATTGTCCTGCAAAAAACACTAAAAGCCGGTAAAGGAACTAAGGACGTTTTGCTGATGCAAAACGTCCATTCCCGGTTGCTCCGGCTTACGATCACTTTATCTATATATCCATCCGCAAAATGCTCGTCCGTCAACTGCTGCGGCAGCTCTGCCTGCTTCATAAGAAGCTCAAAACGATGCCGCTTTTCCCCGGTTTCGTTCATTATTTCCTCCATTATTGTCCAAAAAATAAGATAAAAGAAGGAAGAAGCTTAGTAAGCTCTAGCAAAAACTACTGAATGCTCGGCTTTCTCCCCACACACCAAACATTGCTTCTTTTGCTCAGCAGGCTCAAATGGAATATTACGGCTAGTCGCACCTGTTTCTTCTTTAACCTGTTTCTCGCATGATTCGGAGCCGCACCATCCGGCAATCACGAAACCGCGTTTCTCTTCCATGAGCGATTTCATTTCATCCAATGTTTCCACAGAATGGGAATGATCTGTACGGAATTGCTTCGCACGTTCGAACATGTCCGAATGAATTTCCTCCAGCAAACGTGTAATCTCTGCTGTCAGATCGCTCTGTTGAACGACACGCTTCTCGCCTGAAATACGTGAAACCAGAACCACTTGTCCATTCTCCATATCACGCGGTCCGAGCTCCAGGCGAATCGGTACTCCGCGCATCTCGTATTCATTGAATTTCCAGCCTGGACTGACATCGCTGCGATCGTCAACTTTAACTCGAATGCCCGCCTTCTTGAGCTCAGCATACAGTTCATCTACTCGGCCTACCACCTGTTCACGCGTCTTAGGCGGTCCGATTGGAATCATAATCACTTGTGTTGGTGCCACTTTCGGCGGCAAAGCAAGCCCGCGGTCATCACCATGAACCATAATTAAGGCACCAAGCAGTCTTGTTGAAACTCCCCATGAGGTAGTATGAACGAACTGCTGTGTATTCTCACGGTCCAGATATTTAATATCAAAAGCAATCGCGAACTTGTTGCCAAGGTAATGGGAAGTCCCGGCCTGAACGGCACGGCCGTCTTTCATCATCGCTTCGATGGAATACGTATCAACTGCCCCGGCAAATCGCTCCGAAGGCGTTTTCTGTCCCATTATAACAGGAATAGCTAAGAAATTTTCTGAGAAATCCCGGTAAATGTCCAGCATCTGATTCGTCTCTTCGCGCGCTTCGGTCTCAGTCTCATGAGCCGTATGTCCTTCTTGCCACAAAAATTCAGTTGTTCTTAAGAATGGAAGTGTTCTTTTTTCCCAACGGACCACGTTTGCCCATTGATTGATTAGAACAGGCAGATCGCGATAAGACTGAATCCACTTGGAATACATATGGCCGATAATGGTCTCAGATGTCGGTCGAATTGCCAAACGTTCCTCAAGCTTCTCGCCACCTGCTTCTGTTACCCAAGGAAGCTCCGGATTAAATCCTTCAATATGATCTTTTTCTTTCTGAAAAAAGCTCTCCGGGATGAACATCGGGAAATAAGCGTTACGATGTCCGGTTTCCTTAAATCGACGGTCCAGCTCATCTTTCATATGCTCCCAAATCTCGAAGCCCTCTGGACGAAACACGATACAACCGCGTACCGGCGAATAATCCATTAATTCTGCTTTCTTGATTACATCGATATACCAACGGGAGAAGTCTTCCCCTTGTGGTGTAATCTCCGTCACAAACTGCTTCTCTTTCGCCATGATTAAACTAGTTCTCCCCTCGTACCAATCGCAATATATCGTTATACGTAACGGCCAGCATCAGCAGCATCAGCATTGCAAACCCGATGAAATGCACCATGCTCTCCCGGTTTGGATCCACGGGTCTTCCTCTTACAGCCTCGAGCCCCAAGAAGAGCAGCCGGCTTCCATCCAGCGCGGGAATAGGCAGCAGATTGAAGATACCCAGATACAAACTAAGCAGTGCAACCCATGAAGTCAGCTCGGTTAATCCTTGATCCGCAATTTGACTTGTAACTTGCGCGGTTCGAACCGGTCCACCCAGGTCATCCAGCTTGAAGTTGCCAATAATCAAATTCTTGAATCCGTCAAATATGGTTATGGTCATGTTTTTCATCGCAATACCCGAATATTTGAATGTTTCCAAGAAGGTTACAGGTCTTGTAGGAACAGCGGCTGAAATCCCGATTTTGCCCACTTTCGTTTCCGGATCCGGAAGCGGCGTAATGGTAAAAGAAATCGGTTTGCCATCCCGAACAACGGTGAAAGTAAGCGGGACATTAGCAGATTTCTGAATGATCGAAATCATCTTTTCAGAGTCCGTGCCAATTTTGATCCCATTCACCGAATCAATGGTGTCGCCAACCTTCATTCCCGTCTCTGCTGCAGGCATATCCTTCCCTATGTTGCCAATTAGCAAGCGGTCTGGATTATCTGCTGCAACGCCTGCCAATTGAAAATAAACGCCAAAAAGCACGAATGCCAAAATGAAATTCATTACGGGGCCGGCAAAAATAGCCAATGCACGCTGCCCTACCGTCTTGCTGCCGAACTGACGATCGATCGGAGCAATTTGTGTTTCTCTTCCTTTGCCGATCATGACAGCCTGCGGATGGACGGAATAGGTTTCTGAGATTCCATCAGCAAGAAGCGAAATGCTCAATTTTCTTTCCAAATCAAGATGATCCACTTCGCCGCGTACGACATTGGAACGGTCATCCAAACGATCCAGGTAAATCCTCGTAACTTGATTGTCCTTGACGCGAACAGCAACCGTTTGACCAGTTTGGATCTCTACAAGCTCTGGATCCTCACCTGCCATCCGTACAAATCCGCCTGCAGGAACTAAGCGCAGTGTATACCGTGTTTCGCCGCGTTTTATTGAAAACAGCTTCGGTCCAAAACCGATGGCGAATTCCCTAACCAAAATGCCGGCGCGCTTTGCAAAGTAAAAGTGACCCCATTCATGAATAGTCACGATTACGAAAAAGACCATCACCGTCAAAAAAACAACTTGTATCGTGTGCATCGTATTGTCCTAGCCTCCTGTTCGTAACGGCCTGTACTTAGATTATCATTATTCTCCCGTTCGATACAAGAGAACCGTCACGTTAGATCAATGATGCTTCTTTTCTGGCCCAAGCATCGACCTGAGCAATGGACTCCACATCTGGAACATCTACGATTTGGTGGCGGTTCAGTACTTTCTCAATGACACGCTCAATATCAAGAAACGTAATTTGACCTTCTAAGAAACGGGCAACTGCAACTTCATTGGCTGCATTGAATACGGTTGGCGCCGATTGGCCAGCCCTGCCGCTGTCAAAAGCCATTCTTAGGCAAGGATAACGATCATAATCCATTTCACGGAAATGAAGAGTGCCAAGCTTAGCCAAATCCAAAGAATCAGTCGGTGTAGGGCGGCGATCCGGATAAGTAAGTGCATACTGGATAGGAACTCGCATATCAGGCATTCCAAGCTGAGCGACAATGCTGTTGTCCACAAATTCAACATAAGAATGTATAATGCTCTCCGGATGAAGCAGAACCTGGATTTGATCATAATTCAAGTCAAACAGCCAATGAGCTTCGATGACTTCCAATCCCTTATTTGCCATTGTGGCAGAATCAATCGTAATTTTGGCTCCCATCGACCAATTTGGATGATTCAGCGCTTCCGTGACCGTTACACCTTCAAGCTCAGCTCTTGTACGATCTCGAAATGAACCGCCAGATGCCGTTAGCGTTATGCCTTTTACATCCGTACGATTCTCCCCGTTCATACACTGAAAGATTGCCGAATGTTCACTGTCAATCGGTAACACCTGCACCCCTTTGGCAGCTGCCTGCTTCATCACGATATGACCAGCTGTTACTAGTGTTTCCTTATTAGCAAGACCTATATCCTTACCTGCTTGAATGGCGGCAAGAGTCGCATTCAAGCCGCGACTGCCCATAATTGCCGTTACAACGGTGTCTGCATCAGTCGAAGCTGCAATTTCAATTAACCCTTCTTCCCCGTATAAAATACGGGTCGCAGAGGGAAGCTCCAGCCTTAACTCGTCTGCCAGCGACTTGGTAGAAACACAAACAACTTTAGGGTGAAACTGTTTCGCTTGTGCCACTAACAATTCAAGATTAGAGCCTGCTGCAAGGCCATGTACTTCGTACGCTTCCGGATCATGATGAATCACATCCAATGTTTGAGTACCAATTGAACCGGTTGAACCAAGTATGGTCAGTTTTTTCATCTTATATCTAACCCCCGAGCGGCAGCAGTTGCGTCATAATTAAGAAAGGAAATACGATTATCCAGCTGTCGCAGCGATCAAGAACACCACCATGACCTGGGAGAATGGTTCCTGTATCTTTGATGCCGCGTATCCGTTTATAGGCCGATTGAATCAAATCACCCAACTGTCCTGCGACAGCTGCAATCAGACCGATACCCAGAGCGCGGCCAATTGAAATAATATCCGGATATACGAAAGAAAATAGTACTGCAACAATGAGCGAGAGAACAACACCGCCCAAAGATCCTTCAATGGTTTTATTCGGACTTATGGAAGGCCAAAGCTTGGTCTTCCCAAATGCCTTTCCGCAAAAATAAGCTCCGATATCAGAGGCCCATATCGATCCAAATGCCAAAAAGGTCGCAAGCAGCCCATGCGCCTCGGCATTGCGAACTTCAAACATAGCATAAAAACCATAACCAACATAAAGTACGCCAAGCAGCATTAATGCCGCATCGTCAATCGTCATTTTGTTCTTCGTAAGGACGGTGATCGTCAATACCAGAAACATGAGCAACCAAAACATATGTATCCCATCTGGCTGATGGACATCAAATTCATTCCATGGAAAAAGCAGAACAAGCACCCCTGCAAAACCGATAAGAGATGCTGGATGCTTCCATAATAAACCGTTCATTCTTGTATATTCAAAGAAACCGATCAAGGCGAGTAAGAGTAAAAGTCCATAAAAGAACCACCCGCCAGCAACGGTTAAGGCAACAAATACCGCACCACCGATCAGGCCGGTAATAATACGCTGTTTCAAGTTGTAACACTCTCCATTAGAGCCATTTACAGACCGCCGTAGCGGCGAGCACGCCTTTGATATTCCTGAATGGCTTCGTGAAAATGCTCTTCTGCAAACTCCGGCCAGTAAACATCTGTAAACCACATTTCGCTATAAGCCAACTGCCAGAGCATAAAATTGCTTAGCCGCAGCTCACCGCTCGTTCGAATAAGCAAATCGGGATCCGGCATACCTGCGGTAAGTAAATGGTTGGCTAAATGCGATTCTTCAATTTCATCCGGCTGCAAGTCTCCTGCTTGAACGGAATAACCAATCTGCCGAACGGCTTCAATCATTTCTTTCCTACTTCCATAGTTAAGAGCAAAATTAAGAACGAGACCGGTATTATTAGCTGTTTTACGTATCGCCTCTTCAACCGCATGCAGTGTATGATCAGGCAAATCACCTTTATAGCCCATCATTCTTACTTGTACATTCTTCTCAATCAGTTCATTTAGCTCAATCGACAGAAACTCTTGTGGCAGCTTCATTAAAAATTCAACTTCAGCCTTGGGACGTTTCCAATTCTCCGTTGAAAATGCATAAAGTGTCAGATACTTTACACCTAGCCGTTCAGCAGCCATCGTAATACGCTTGACTGTCTTCATGCCGGAGTGATGCCCGGCCATACGCGGCAGACCTCGACTTTTTGCCCATCTTCCATTTCCGTCCATAATAATCGCAATATGCTGCGGTATGTTTTCAGTATCAAGCGTCTGCGATGTTGTCGCCGGCGCTTTGCTGAAAAAAGCTCTCAGTCGCTGAAACACGTATTCGTCCTCCCACCGCTAACGTCAATTTATGCAACAAACCCCACCTGTCGGAGGGGCCGGTGAGCTTGCATTATACTTCCATGATTTCTTTCTCTTTTGCTGCCAACACTTTCTCAACTTCGGCAACGAATTTATCAGTAGCCTTCTGAACATCATCCTGATGACGGCGTGATTCATCTTCAGAAATATCCGTTTTCTCCAGTTTCTTGATATCATCGTTCGCATCACGGCGGATATTACGGATAGCAACCTTTGCTTCTTCGCCGAATTTCTTAGTCATTTTCACAAGATCTGTACGACGCTCTTCGGTTAGCATTGGAATGCCAAGACGGATCGTTGATCCATCATTAGAAGGAGTTAATCCAAGATCTGATTTCAAAATCGCTTTTTCAATCGCACCGAGTGACGTTTTATCCCAAGGCTGAATAAGCAGTGTACGAGAGTCAGGTGTGTTCACGTTTGCAAGCTGAGCAATAGGAGTCATTGCACCGTAATATTCAACTTGTACGCGGTCAAGGAGAGCTGGAGTAGCTCGACCGGCACGCAGGGTTGCCAAATCACGTTTCAATGCACCAATTGCCTTCTCCATACGATCTTCTGCATTTTTTTTAATCGCTTGTGGCACTAATTGACACTCCCTTTCATGACAATTGTTCCGATTTTTTCACCAAGAACAACACGTTTAATATTCCCTTGTTCTGTAATTGAGAATACAACAAGTGGAATATCGTTGTCCATGCAAAGTGACGAAGCCGTTGAATCCATAACACCAAGATTACGATTGAGAACTTCAAGATAGGTAAGTGTCTCAAATTTCTCAGCGGTCGCATCTTTGAATGGATCAGCGGAATAAACACCGTCAACTTTATTTTTTGCCATCAAGATAACTTCCGCTTCGATTTCTGCAGCCCGAAGTGCTGCGGTTGTATCGGTGGAGAAGAATGGATTCCCTGTTCCTGCTGCGAAAATTACAACTCGTCCTTTTTCCAAGTGACGAATCGCGCGGCGGCGTATATAAGGCTCTGCTATTTGCTGCATGGCAATCGATGTTTGCACGCGTGTCGGTACATCAATTTGCTCGAGCGCATCCTGCAAGGCCAATGAATTCATTACTGTTGCGAGCATCCCCATATAATCGGCAGTTGCCCGGTCGATCCCTTTTGCACTTCCAGCAATACCTCGCCAGATGTTGCCTCCGCCACAGACGATCGCAACCTCGACGTTCAACTCTACAACTTCTTTAACTTGTTCAGCAATAGATGAGATCATTGCTGCATCAATACCATAACCATTATTGCCCGATAGCGACTCTCCGCTTACTTTGAGCACGATACGTTTGTACACGGGTCTTTGCAACGTGGTATACCTCCATCTTTGACCTTGTTCAAAGGCCGCATACTTATTATTTTATATGACTTAGTTAAAAGAAAAGCGGGGCGGAAGCCCCGCCCAGATATGCGCGTTAGGTTTACAGTTTTGCTTGGGACATTACTTCTGCAACGAAGTTGTCTTCTTTTTTCTCAAGGCCTTCACCAAGTTCGTAACGAACGAAGCGGCGAATGGAGATGTTCTCACCAATTGTGCTGATTTTTTCTTTCAGCAAGGTATGAACTGTTTTGTCCGGATCTTTAATGAACGGCTGCTCAAGCAAACAGAATTCTTCATAATATTTGCTGATACGGCCTTCAACCATTTTTTCTACGATTTTCTCTGGCTTGCCTTCGTTCAATGCTTGAGCTTTCAAGATCTCACGCTCTTTTTCAAGCTCTTCGGAGGATACTTCTTCACGGCTCACAAACTTAGGGTTTGCAGCAGCAATTTGCATGGCGATATCACGAGCGAATTCACGGAATTGATCTGTTTTACCAACGAAGTCAGTTTCACAGTTGATTTCCACAAGAACGCCGATGCGGCCGCCAGCATGGATGTAAGATTCAACAGTACCTTCAGTAGCGATACGTCCTGCTTTGTTCGCTGCTGCTGAAAGACCTTTCTCACGAAGAAGGTCAACTGCCTTCGCTACATCTCCATTTGTTTCATCAAGCGCCTTCTTGCAATCAAGCATACCTGCGCCTGTTCTTTCACGCAATTCTTTTACTGCACTCGCACTAACTGCCATGTTGGAAACCTCCTGAATAATTGTGTGATATACGTTGATTCCAAAAAAAGGGCGGTGAGAGGTTAAAAACCTTCTGACCACCCTTTCTTGAACTATCAGAAAGTATTGGACGGCATAGGCCGTTAATTCTTGCTGACTTATTTATAGTGTTAAGCTGTTGTTTGTTCGCCTTGTTGCGATTCTACGATTGCATCTGCCATTTTAGCTGTCAGAAGTTTAACCGCGCGAATTGCATCATCGTTACCCGGAATAACATAGTCGATTTCGTCCGGATCACAGTTTGTATCAACGATACCAACGATTGGGATACCAAGTTTGCGAGCTTCTGCAACAGCGATACGCTCTTTACGAGGATCGATGATGAACAAAGCGCTTGGCAAACCTTTCATTCCTTTAATTCCGCCGAGGAATTTGTCGAGGCGATCTTTCTCTTTACGGAGAATGATAACTTCTTTTTTAGGAAGAACGTTGAAAGTACCGTCTTCTTCCCATTTCTCAAGCGTTTTAAGACGGTCAATACGTTTTTGAATCGTTTGGAAGTTAGTCAGCGTACCGCCGAGCCAACGTTGATTGATGTAGAAGTTGCCGCAGCGTTCTGCTTCTTCTTTCACAGAATCTTGTGCTTGTTTTTTAGTACCTACGAAGAGAATAGTTCCGCCTTCTTCGCCAACTGAGCGAACGAAGTTGTAAGCTTCCTCAACTTTTTTAACTGTTTTTTGCAAGTCGATAATGTAAATCCCGTTACGTTCTGTGAAGATATAACGATCCATCTTCGGGTTCCAACGACGAGTCTGATGACCGAAGTGTACCCCAGCTTCTAGAAGCTGCTTCATGGAAATAACCGCCATCTCTTCAACACCTCCTGTTAAATGGTTTTTTGTGGTTTCCTCCGCCAAAATCATTTTTCGTCAAAACTTCGACCGGGTCGAAGCACCGTTGACGAAATTAATCGGCGTGTGTTTTTAACACCGTCAATTACTATACCATATCTATATGCACTGGTGCAACAGTAATTCACTATGATTGACTGCGATTGTCGAATCCTCGCTATGTATCTTTATTTTTCTGCAACTCGGCTTCCGCTTGTTCCGGAGGTAAAGGTTTACTTGTGATAATTGTCTTTACTTCCTGTAAGGTCGGTCTGCCTTCAAATGAAAAATAGCCTGCGCGTATAATCACTTTACGCATCAGGTTAATGAATGTCTGTTTATTTGAAATGACATCATTCTCAATGAGCAAGTCAGCTGTTTCAGTCACGCTGGAATTAGCAGGGATGCGAAGCACGATCCGCTTGACTTTATTGGTTGTATTCGTTCCTTTCGTATCCAAGGAGCCCGCAGACTTCTCAACAGCCGGTTTGGAGTTTGATGGCTGCTTGCCATTCTGTGGGTTAACGCTATCCTGCTTTGGAAGATTCTCGGCGGATGACTTTGCTTCCTTGGAATCTTCCGCTTGAATAGGGGCACGCTCTTCAGCAATCCGCTTATCCAATTCCGCCTGTGTATATGTAACGGATGTTTGGTTTCCTTTATCGTAATCATCCAAGCTGCTTGCCTGTTTCTCACCGATGAGCATGAGCTGTAGCAGAGCAGCGCCGACGATAATTCCAACACCGAGTCCAAATAGAAATGGCCGTTTATTCATCGCGCCCTGCTTCCTCCTGCTTGGACAATTGGAGAATGAGCTGAACTTCTCCTTTGTTGATTCCTAGTTTTTTGGCAATCGCTTCAATCGACTTGCCATGATTATAGAGCTCAAATAACTCATAATAACGGCTGCGAATCGAAGATTTCTCAGCGGCTGGAGATGACTCTTCTGAATCGACAGCTGTAGTTTCTATGGTGTTTTGAGCCGATGGGCGCTTCTGTGCTTCAACAGAAAGCGGTTTTCCTAACGCAGGTTCTATGCTTGCAGCTGAAGCATACTGGGCTTGTTCTGAAAGTACAGCTTCAAGATCAGCACAACGCTTCTCTAGTTCTTTGATGCGCTGCTCGCTTTTAACAGCATTGGCTTGTGCATCCTGCTGGAACTTGGTAACCAGTTCGACCATTTGCCGATTATCCGATTCCATATTCTCCATAAAGGAATCCAAAGCCGTCTCCATATTCCGTACGGTTTGCGATGGTTGATTTATCGAATCATTTTTCATTGGTGCTGCTTTGCGCGGCAATACAGTAGCGCATACAATCGCAACCGCGCCCAGCAGCATGATGGTCTGCCATGCTTCCATTAATACTCACCTGCTATCGGTATGAAATACAACTAAAGGGAGATGTCGATATGCTTTCCTTTAAAAGGATGCTTCTGTGCTTGTTCCGTCCCGTTATCTGTATCTTGTTGGCCTGAGACAGGTTCGCGATGTTTCTTACGCTTTGAAGGTGAGCTCGCCTCTTGCTGCTGTTGATCCTTAATCTCCATTTTGATGCTTTGCTCGATCGCTGAGTTTTTACCCCGAAGCCGTTCAGTTTGCTTCCCTGCTTCGTTAGCCAAATGGGTCTGATCACTAATCGGCTTGTGCATCGTCTGACTCTGCTGCGCCCCGCTTTCGGGAATACGTGGAATGGACATTTGCAAGTCTATCGACCTGTATGGCATTCGCTCTCCCCCTCAATGACTGCGTTCACCCCATCCCATAATGAGGGATTAATAATACGCTGCTAACACGATATCACCTTCGGAATAGCGGAACGATACACGCTGCGCGGCATCTTTTACGAAACGGGTATAGCGTCCGATGACGACTTTCGTTCCGCCGTAAATCATATTTATCGCATCAACCCTTGCATTTTCGGTATCCTCCAGGGATTTCTCGATCTCAAGTATACGCTCGCGTAAGCCTACTGAAACCAATAAAATCGCTATTGTCGTACCAAGCCATAATTTTTGTTTTTTACCCATCTCATTCCAATACTGGGCGATTCTCGCTCGATATTGGGCAAATTTCTCGTTCACGATTTCACCTCACACTGTTTCTATGAGTGCAATTACATTTGCATCCGCATTATTTCTTGGTAGGCTTCAATTACTTTATTGCGGACTTGTGAGGTTAACTGCAAACTAAGCTCTGTTGTTGAGAAGCAATCATAACTTGCGAAACATCTACATTTCCGAGCAAATATTGATCATTCATTGCCGTTACATTTTGTTCCTGTGAACTTACGCTATCTAGAGCATTTTTCAGAAAGTCTCCAAAGTTTTTTGTCATTTCAGATGGTGACGTTTTGCTTTGTAAAGCTGCCGAATCTGCCAATTTAACAGGCTGAAGCTGATTTAATGAAATCTGGCTAATCAAACGTTATCCCCCCTGCTTCCTTCTCTTATCTGCCGATCTCCAACGCTTTGCTGAACATCCCTTTTGTTGCATTAAGAGCAGTCACATTCGCCTCATAAGATCTTGAAGCTGAAATCATATCAACCATTTCTTTGAGAACATCCACATTGGGCATTTTCACATATCCATTTTCATCCGCATCGGGATGACTTGGGTTATACACGAGTTTAGAAGGAGTAGAGTCTTCCATAATTCTGGTGGCTTTTACACCTGGGGAACTAGAAGTAGAACCTAATTTACTATCTAAAACATCGGAGAAAGACTGCCCTGTAGGCTCGAGTACAACCATTTTTCTTTTGTATGGTTCATAGCGCCCATTAACAAGCCTCCCCCTAGTTGTTTCGGCATTAGCAATGTTAGAGGATATGGCATCCATTCTCAGCCGCTGTGCCGTTAGTGCTGAAGCACTGGCATCAAATCCATTTGAAAGCCTCAAATCTAGCCTCTCCCCTCAATAGCAATTCTCATCATTTTGATATCGTGACTCATTTGTTGGACATAAAAGTTGTAGCTCAATTGATTTTTTGCTAAAAGTGACATTTCTCGATCAATATCGACATTATTTTCGTTATTATTCATCATGCTTGTCTCATCTGTAACCACTTTTGCGTCTGGTATTGACGCTGATGATTGTCTGATTGGAATATGGCGTGAGTTTGTACGGACACCTGCCAATCTAGGCTTCCCGTTCCCCATTCTTTCCTCTAACAGCTCTTCAAACAATACTTCAGAGCGTTTAAACTTAGGCGTGTCTGCATTTGCCACATTGTTAGCAATAACTCGTTGTCTCATCTCAGCAGCATGTAATGCACCTTGAAGGTTGTTAAATCCAGCGCCATTCAACAAATTCACTGACAAACACCACTTTCCATCTAATAATTGTAGTATTCTACATATTTTTCCTTATTCCATCTTTCTTCGACAAAAGATTATTAAAAAAATGAGAGAGATATGTCGACAAATACCAACTGTTTAATATTCCTCAACTTCCTAAATTATTACAATAAGAAAAAAGCCCTATCTTTTTGTAAGATAGGGCTACAGAATTATATGGGTGAAAATCACTTAATTTTATTGTTTGCTCTATTTTTTCTTCTTTTCAAGCTCTTGAAATAACTGGCCGTTTAAGATCTTGATATAGGTTCCCTTCATACCAAGGGAGCGCGTTTCAATCACTCCTGCACTCTCTAACTTCCGCAGTGCATTAACAATGACAGACCTTGTAATACCAACGCGATCAGCGATTTTGGAAGCGACAAGGAGGCCCTCTTTGCCATCAAGTTCATCGAAGATATGCTCTACGGCTTCAAGCTCACTAAAGGATAATGAACCAACTGCAACCGCAACGACTGCACGGCTCCTCGCTTCAACCTCAATTTCATCCGCCCGCTCGCGCAATATCTCCATTCCGACAATTGTAGACCCATATTCTGCAAGAATCAGATCATCATCGTCAAAAGCGGCCGAATCACGCAATAGGACTAATGTCCCTAATCGATCTCGTCCGCCAACGATTGGCACAACGGTCATTTGCTCTTGAAAAGCCATCATGGAAAAAGCTTCACGTATACCTTCATCAGGAGTAACATTGGTCACTGTTTCCTGCATGCTCATAAATCGATCATTACTCTCCTGTGAAAGCCTTAAGTCAGCTGATGGAATAGCGCGCAGCTGTTCATGCTGAAACGGACCTGCAGCAGCACAGCCAAGCACTTTCCCTTTACGACTGACGACAAACACATCCGCTTGTATGGTTGTGCACAGCACCTCCGCCATCTCCCGGAAATTGAGAGCTCCACCTGCCGCGCGCTGCAGAAGCCGGTTTAGCGTTCTCGTTTTTGCAAGTAAAATCATGTTATTGCCCCCTACTTTCCAATCCGATCCCTAACAAAGACAATTTAAAATTTTATTAAAGAGTCTCTACAGGATATATTGACTTAAATCTCTGTTCTTTGCAATATTGCCAAGTTTCTCTCGTACATATTCAGGCGTGATTGTCATTTGATCCAGGGATAGCTCCGGCGCTTCGAAGGATAAATCCTCCAACAGCTTCTCCAAAATCGTATGCAAACGTCTTGCTCCGATATTCTCGGTATTCTTGTTGACATCAGCAGCAATGGAGGCTATCTCATGAATGGCTTCATCCGAGAAATCAATACGTATGCCTTCCGTCTCAAGCAAAGCCGTATATTGAGTAGTTAGTGCATTTTTCGGTTCTGTTAAAATCTTCACGAAATCTTCCAGACTCAAATTGGTCAGTTCTACACGGATCGGGAATCGACCTTGCAGCTCCGGGATTAAATCCGACGGTTTAGCCATATGGAAGGCTCCGGCAGCGATAAACAAGACATAATCCGTCTTAACGGGTCCATATTTCGTTACGATTGTGGAACCTTCGACGATCGGCAAAATGTCGCGCTGCACCCCTTCACGGGATACATCCGGCCCGGACCCTCGGGAGGAGCTGGCAATCTTATCGATTTCATCAATAAAAATAATTCCGGATTGTTCAGCACGGCTGATCGATTCCGAGATTACATCATCCATGTCAATAAGTTTATTCGCTTCTTCCTGTGTAAGAGCTTTGCGCGCTTCCTTCACAGGCAGCTTACGTTTCTTAGTACGTTTAGGCATCAGCTGGCCAAACAGCTCCTGCATGTTCATCCCCATGCCCATGTTATCATTGCCTTGCCCGGAGAGCATATCTAGCATGGAAGGACTGGAATCCTCGACTTCAATCTCGATGATTTCCTGCTCCAGCTTACCCGCTGCCAGCTGCTCTTTCACCTGTTTTCTGCGCTCTAGAATCGACGAATTTTCTTCAGGCTCATCCTGCGCATCTTTATTGGCGCCCGTGTTACCGCCAAATAACATTTCCAAAGGGTTCTTTTGCGTTTTTGGCTTCGCAGAGGATGGAACCAGCATCGCTACGATTCGTTCATTTGCTAAACTTTCCGCTTTATCCCGCACGTTCTCCGTTTTTTCCTGCTTCACCATTCGAATAGCAGTTTCGACTAGATCACGCACCATAGATTCAACATCTCGGCCTACATATCCGACTTCCGTAAATTTCGTAGCCTCCACCTTAACGAAAGGTGCATTAACGAGCTTAGCAAGCCTTCTTGCAATTTCTGTCTTGCCTACACCAGTAGGCCCGATCATCAATATATTTTTCGGCACGATTTCATCCCGCAGTGCTTCGTCTAAACGATTCCGCCGGTAACGGTTGCGCAAAGCTACAGCTACTGAACGTTTGGCTTGCTTCTGACCAATGATATATTTATCAAGTTCCGATACAATTTGCCTCGGTGTCATTGTTTCGTTCGCCATCCATAATCCCTCCACCATAGTCATCACTACTGTTCGCTACTCAATTTCCTCAACAATAATATTGCGGTTAGTAAATACACAGATATCTGCAGCTATCTCAAGGGCGGATTTGACCATATCCTTCGCTTCCAGCTGCGGAGCATGCTGAACGATCGCACGGGCTGCGGCAAGCGCAAACGTACCGCCGGAGCCTATTGCTAATATTCCGTCGTCAGGTTCTATGATCTCCCCGCCTCCTGAAACCAGCAGCATCCCGGAAGCATCCATAACAATCATCATCGCTTCCAGCTTGCGCAGCACACGATCCGAACGCCAATCCTTGGCAAGCTCTACAGCAGCACGCTGCAAGTTGCCGTGGTGCTCCTCCAGCTTACCCTCGAATTTCTCAAATAACGCAATCGCATCTGCTACTGAACCGGCAAAACCAGCTACAACCTGACCTCTGTACAATCGACGGACCTTTTTGGCTTGATGCTTCATGACCATGCTGTTGCCGAATGTTACTTGTCCGTCCCCAGCTATTGCACCTTTGCCATTATGACGAACCGCGCAAATCGTCGTTGCATGAAATTGCATATCCATCCTGTGGGAGCCTCCTTTATTGAGCAGTTCTAAAATAAAAGCAGAAACACCTTCGCAACTTTCTTGCAAAGTAAGTTTCGCAGAAAAATGTAGGGGTCATTCTTATAGGCGTGTCAGAACTATAGTCTCTTATATTTGAAAAAGTGGCTTCACTTCTTATCTTCTAAACGTTAATTTGCTGTTCTTTAAATGCAGCTAATCGGTCAAGCGCTCGGTTTGCGATCGCTTCGTTCTTGTCTTTCTTGCTGCGCATACGCTGCTCTAACGGCGGAAATAAACCGAAATTGGCATTCATCGGTTGAAAATGCTTAAAATCAGCTGTAGTTATATAGTTCGCCATACTTCCAAGTGTTGTATCATGCGGGAACTCGAGCGGTTCCAATCCGCGGGCAAGTCTGCCTGCGTTTAATCCAGCAATCAGCCCGGATGCGGCGGACTCCACATAACCTTCAACGCCTGTCATCTGCCCAGCGAAAAATAAATGGTCACGATTAATCGACTGGTATGTAGCTTTAAGCAGCTTCGGAGAGTTAATAAATGTATTCCGATGCATAACGCCATAACGCACAAATTCCGCATTCTCAAGTCCTGGAATCAACGAAAGGACTCGCTTCTGCTCACCCCATTTGAGATGAGTTTGAAAACCAACCAAGTTATATAACGTGCCGGCTGCATTATCCTGGCGCAGCTGCACGACTGCATAAGGCAATTTACCTGTATGCGGGTTAATGAGCCCCACTGGCTTCATAGGTCCGAACAGTACCGTTTGCTTGCCGCGGCTCGCCATAACTTCAATTGGCATACAGCCTTCAAAGTACTGCTCCTTCTCGAAATCCTTCACTTCCGCTGTCTCCGCGTGGATCAGCGCATCATGAAAAATATTGAATTCTTCTTCCGTCATCGGACAATTCAAATACGCAGCTTCCCCTTTATCGTAACGGGAGGCCAGATAGACTTTACTCATATCGATGGAGTCTTTCTCGAGTATAGGGGCCGCTGCATCATAGAAATAAAAATATTCTTGACCAAGCAAAGCCTGAATTTGGCTTGACAACTTCGGTGCAGTAAGCGGGCCGGTAGCTATCAGAACAATACCCTCCGAAGGAATTTCGGTCATCTCCTCACAGCGAACCTCAATCAACGGATGTTCTTTGAGAAGACTTGTAACATTTCCCGAGAAGCCGTCACGGTCTACTGCGAGAGCTCCTCCTGCCGGTACAGCGTGACGATCTGCGCAATCAAGGATCAAAGAATTCATTCTGCGCATTTCTTCCTTCAAGACACCTACAGCATTGGCTAAACCGTTTGCTCTTAGACTATTGCTGCAAACAAGTTCAGCAAATTGATTCGTATGATGAGCCGGAGTTTTCGTTTCCGGTCTCATCTCGTATAATGTGACCGGTACGCCTTGCGATGCGATTTGCCAAGCAGCCTCACTGCCTGCAAGCCCCGCACCGACGACCGTTACACGTTGAAATTCTGACAATGGTCTTACCTTCCTTTCAGGTGCTTCCATACTATTTATACTTCTTCAAGCGGTTCTTGTTCTTCCGGCACTTCTTCATTGTAATCACATTGCGTGCATTGCAGCCGAACGCCATTCTTATTGCGCTTCTCTACCAGCATACTATTGCACTGCGGGCATGGCTTGCCGGTTGGTTTATCCCATGAGACATAGTCACAACCTGGGTAGTGATCACATCCATAGAAAATGCGGCCTTTTTTACTGCGGCGTTCAATGATTTTACCTTCCTCGCACTTCGGACATACAACCCCGATATCTTTGACGATGGGTTTGGTATTCCTGCATTCCGGGAAGCCGGAACAAGCAAGGAATTTGCCGAAACGACCCAGCTTGTAAACGAGATGCCGACCGCATTTCTCACATATTTCATCGGATACTTCATCTTGGATCTCTACTTCCTTCATTTCTTCCTCAGCTACTTCAAGCCGCTTCTCAAATGAATCGTAGAAATTTGCAAGTACCTTAACCCAGTCTTCCTTGCCGTCTTCAACGTGATCGAGATCATCTTCCATATGAGCTGTAAATTCAGCATCGAGAATTTCCGGAAAAAATTCTTCCATCATTTGAATGACAAGTGTGCCAAGCTCAGTCGGGATAAATTTCTTCTCATCCATTGCTACGTATCCGCGCTTCTGAATCGTTTCTAACGTAGGCGCATACGTGCTCGGCCTTCCTATACCAACTTCCTCCATCATGCGCACGAGACGCGCTTCTGAGTAGCGTGGAGGCGGCTGAGTGAAGTGCTGCTTCGGATCTAACGATTCCCTCGTCGCAATATCATGAACGGCGAGCGGAGGAAGAAACTTTTCCTCTTCTGTAGCGCCGTCATCATTGCCCTCAACATAAATTTTCATAAATCCTTGGAATTTCACTTTCGATCCTACAGCACGAAAAACAGCGGCACCGACCGTGAGATCGACTGTCATCGTATCGAGAACAGCGGATGTCATCTGACTGGCTACAAACCGGTCCCAAATCAGCTTATACAGTCGAAATTGGTCACGGCTGCAAAATTCCTTCATCGATTCGGGATCTCTGAGAACGGATGTTGGCCGGATCGCTTCATGCGCATCTTGAGCATTGCTGTTCTTCTTTACATACACCCGAAATTCAGCTGGTGCAAAGGATGCTCCATATTTTTGTTCGATATAACTCTTTGCTTCTT
Source organism: Paenibacillus solisilvae (assembly GCF_042656405.1). Taxonomy (NCBI): domain Bacteria; kingdom Bacillati; phylum Bacillota; class Bacilli; order Caryophanales; family Paenibacillaceae; genus Paenibacillus; species Paenibacillus solisilvae. The sequence continues at coordinate 97,410 of NZ_JBHSOW010000028.1, forward strand.
CTTGAGCGACAGGCGAGATACGGGTAGAATCGGTACGCATGTAGGTGATAAGACCAACTGTGCCTTCCTTACCCAGTTCTACTCCCTCATACAGCTGTTGAGCTACCGACATCGTCTTAGAGGCTCTAAAGCCCAGTTTGCGGGCTGCCTCCTGTTGAAGCGAGCTTGTAATAAACGGAGGCGCCGGATTGCGCAGACGCTCCTTCTCCTTCACCTCAGCTACCGTGAATTCGGAGGAACCCATCGCTTGAAGAACCTCTTGAACATCTTGATTACTGCCCAGCTCCCGCTTCTCTCCGTTTAAAGAATGGAATTTTGCTTCAAAAGAGGCGTTATTATGTTTGAGCTGTGCCGTAATCGACCAGTATTCCTCCGGAATAAACGCATCAATCTCATTCTCCCGGTCGATGATGAGTTTAACGGCCACCGATTGTACACGTCCTGCGGAAAGGCCTTTTTTCACTTTCTTCCACAACAGAGGACTAATCTTATAGCCAACTAAGCGGTCTAAGATACGACGTGCCTGCTGCGCATTCACCAGATCCATATTAATTGGTCTTGGTGTCTTAAAGGCATCTTTAACCGCTTGCTTCGTTATTTCATTAAATACAACGCGGCAGGAATCTGTTTCGTTAATTTCGAGATAGTGGGCTAAATGCCATGCAATTGCTTCCCCTTCGCGATCCGGGTCAGCTGCAAGATAGACTTTTTTTACTTTTTTTCTGGCATCCTTAAGCTCTTTAAGGATACTCCCTTTACCACGAATCGTTATATATTTAGGATTGAAGTCATTCTCGACCTCAACACCGATTTGACTCTTGGGCAGATCCCGGATATGGCCCATCGATGCTTTAACTATGAATTTGCTGCCAAGATATTTCCCGATCGTTTTGGCTTTTGCCGGTGATTCGACAATGACGAGTGAATCTGCCATAGACGCGCCCTCCCCTCTACTTTCATGCTTTACGTTACACTATATATGGAACCGGGATGCTGTTCAATCTTCCGTTTTATAGTTAAATTTATCAGAACTGCGTGTAAAAGTCCAAACGGAAACGCGGAAAGCTCATGCAGCTCGTCTGTAGAGCGCGGTGCATCCTGCAGGAATTCGTAAATGATTGCTTCATCTTTGGTCATAATAGCTTCTTCAGATGATAGGGTTTTCATAATCTTGTTTGAATTCTCAGTCTTCTTCGGGAGCAAGTTGCTGTATTCCTCCAGAATATCCTGAACGGATGAAATGAGCTTGGCTCCTTGACGGATTAGATCATTCGTCCCTGTACTTTTCGGCGAAGAAATCTGTCCTGGGACTGCAAACACATCCCGCGACATTTCCAGTGCTTGATCCGCTGTAATAAGCGATCCGCTCCGCTGGGCCGCCTCAACAACTACTGTGCCAAGAGATAACCCTGCAATGATCCGGTTCCGCTGAGGAAACAGCCCCGGGTGAAATGGTGTTCCAAGCGGATATTCCGATACAATCAATCCACGTTTCACAATCTCCTGATACAAAGCACGGTGTTCCTTGGGATATACCGTATCAACAGGCGTTCCAAGTACGGCAATTGTACTTCCTCTGCCTCGCAGCGCACCTTCATGCGCTGTTCCATCGATTCCTCTTGCCAAGCCGCTGACTACAGTAAGTCCATTGGCAGACAATTGCTCTCCTAGATCTGAAGCTGTTCTGCGGCCGTAGGCCGTCGGAACTCTCGTTCCTACAATAGCTACACAAGGTCGATGTAGAAGTTCTATTTGGCCTATCGTATACAAAACCCAAGGATGCTGTGCGGATTGCTTTAAAAGCTCAGGATATTCCTTATCAAACGGCGTTATAACCGTAATGCCGAGTTCTTCCATTCGCTTGTTTCTATGTTCAATATTTTGACGGTTAAATGCTTCCTTTAAAGATTGAGCTTGTTCCGGACGCAGTCCGACAGATGAGATCCAGGCTTCTGGCGTAAACCGCTCATAACTATGCCATGCACCGAATTGCACTGCTTTACGAATCGTTTGCCAACCAATACCTGGTGTTTCATGCAGCGTGATTAAAATTTCTTTTTGCATTGCTTCATTATTATGCATCTTCGTTCATCGTCCCTTCTTGGATGGAACGACCCGCATTCTTACCCTATTGTGCGCGAGGTAGAATCAGAATGCAAGTCGGCCGCTGTTTGAAAACAAAAAAAGCAACCTTTCGTAACCGCTTCAAGCGATTAAACGAAAGGTTGCTTACCTTCTGTACCTGCTGTATGTTTGTAAAAAACTTAGTGTGTTTTACACTTCTCAAGTAAACCGCGCTCTTCAAGGACACTCACAAGCGTCGAGCCCATTTCCGAAGGGGTTGGTGCCACTTTGATACCGCATTTCTCAAGCGTTGCTACTTTCTCAGCTGCAGTTCCTTTACCGCCCGAGATAATAGCTCCGGCATGTCCCATACGTTTTCCTGGTGGTGCTGTTGCACCGCCAATGAAGCCTACAACCGGCTTCGTCATGTTTGCTTTAACCCACTCTGCCGCTTCTTCTTCCGCGGAACCGCCGATTTCACCAATCATGATGACAGCGTACGTATCTGGGTCATCATTGAAACGGCTAAGAATGTCGATGAATTCGGAGCCTTTCACCGGGTCTCCGCCAATACCAACTGCGGAGGATTGACCGATACCGCGAGTTGTAAGCTGGTGAACAGCCTCATAAGTCAATGTTCCGCTTCGGGAAACAACGCCTACATGGCCTTTCGTGTGAATGTAACCAGGCATAATACCAATTTTACATTCGCCTGGCGTAATAACACCTGGACAGTTCGGTCCGATCAGAACCGTTTTACGTCCTTCCATGTAGCGTTTTACTTTCACCATGTCAAGAACAGGAATACCTTCTGTAATACAGATGACAAGATCCAGCTCAGCATCTACCGCTTCAAGGATTGAATCAGCTGCAAAAGCAGGCGGTACATAGATTACAGATGCAGTCGCACCTGTTTTGGCAACAGCATCTACAACAGTATTGAATACCGGAAGAGATACGACTGTACCGTTCTCAAGTGTGATATCAACGTTTGTTCCGCCTTTGCCCGGCGTTACGCCGCCGACCATTTGCGTCCCGTAATCGAGAGCGCCCTTCGCATGAAACAAACCTGTAGCACCTGTAATACCTTGTGTAATAACTTTTGTATCTTTGCCTACCAAAATGCTCACCCTAATCTCACATCCCCTAAATAAATTCGTAAACCGCTGTGCTATGATGTAATGAAATGGATTACTTCACTAGCTCGACGATTTTTTGTGCACCGTCGGCCATGGAGTCAGCAGCCACGATGTTTAGTCCTGATTCGTTCAACATTTTTTTGCCGATCTCTACGTTTGTACCTTCAAGTCGAACAACGAGCGGGCGGCTTAAGCCAAGCTCTTTGGCAGCTGCAATAACACCGTCAGCAATGATATCACATTTCATGATACCGCCGAAAATGTTAACGAAGATCCCTTTTACTTTTTCGTCGGAGAGAATGATTTTGAAAGCTTCAGTAACTTTCTCCTTCGTTGCACCGCCCCCTACATCTAGGAAGTTAGCCGGGTCTCCGCCGTAATATTTGATAATATCCATCGTTGCCATAGCTAGACCAGCGCCGTTAACCATACAACCGATGTTGCCGTCGAGGGCGATGTAGCTAAGGTCATACTTGGATGCTTGAATTTCTTTTTCATCCTCTTCATCCAAATCACGAAGCTCTTGAATGTCTTTATGACGATAAAGAGCATTGGAATCGAAGTTAAGCTTAGCGTCAAGAGCCATAACATTGCCATCGCCTGTTACAACCAGCGGATTGATCTCTGCAATAGAGCAGTCTTTATCCACAAATGCCGTGTACAGAGCGAGCATAAACTTAGCTGCTTTGTTCACAAGCTCGTTAGGAATATTGATCGCATAAGCAAGCTTCTTCGCTTGGAAAGCTTGAAGGCCGATTGCTGGATCGATAACCTCTTTGAAAATTTTCTCTGGTGAGTGCTCGGCAACTTCTTCAATCTCCGTGCCGCCCTCTTCAGATGCCATCATGACAACACGGCCAGTGCCGCGGTCAACAACGACGCCGATGTAGTACTCTTTCTTGATATCACAGCCTTGCTCAATCAGAAGACGTTTAACTTCTTTGCCTTCTGGGCCTGTTTGGTGAGTGACAAGCACTTTACCGAGAATCTCGCTCGCATATGTGCGCACCTCGTCCAAACTTTTCGCAACTTTAACGCCACCCGCTTTACCACGGCCACCTGCGTGGATTTGCGCTTTTACAACGACTACCGGTGTTCCAAGCTCTTTAGCCGCTTCCACCGCTTCGTCAACAGAGAATGCCACTTTACCCTCAGGTACAACGACACCATACTGTTTAAGTAACTGTTTACCTTGATACTCATGGATATTCATTAAGAAAATCCTCCTATCCGCAGTCAAATCCTACGTATGTACACAAAACACCCTAGCTATTGTAACACGTTTCAACATGGCTTTCCTATTTTTTTCATCAAAATATGTCATCTTTTTTGATATTAGTTTCATCTCAAATTGAGATGGAACATCGTGGATTTACACGATATTTGGATTCATTCCTAGCTATGAACAATATGGTTGAAGGTTTCTCAATCATTTTGCACCCTAATTAGTATAGCCAATGCAAAGTAAAAACTTGCATAGGAACACTTGTTCGTGTTAAATTAAAATCAACCTTTTACTAAGGAGTGTATCTTCATGTTATCCGTCATAGAGAAGATCCAATCGTTTAAAACTTTTATTCCTTTTCTGCATTCTCTGCGCGAGGTTCTGCCGATATATGGAAGGCACCTTTAGAGCTTGGTAAATGGTCAGTAAGCGATGTTATCGCTCACATTCTATTGTGGGATACATACTTTGAACAAGAAGCGATTTCCAAGATAGCTAAGGCTGAAGCATTAACATTAACTAACCTTGAATTTCCCTTCAATCAGAACGCGGTTCTGTATGCTCGTGCTCATCGTCAGCAAGTGATTCTCGATCAGGCTGTTGCAGTGAGAGAGCGGATCATAGATTATCTTGAGAAGCTATCCAATGAAGCCCGTTCACAAGTCTACCTTGATGGAGAAGGACATCCTTTTACTGTTCAACACTATCTGGACGATTTCATAGAGCATGATAATCATCATCGTTCTCAGATCGAACGTCTGCTTGCTTCATAAGCATTCTATACAATAAGCACTTTGGACAAAGAATACATATGTTGACAGGTATTCATGTCTATATTATGATTCGCACATAAGCAGCACTTGATACGGACCCGTGAGGAAGCACCTTCATCCGATTACAATGGAGGTGTTTTTTGTTTTATGTACAGTAACCTGTGTAGTGGAAGTGTTTACGGTGTCGAAGGAAGATTAATCACCGTTGAAGTCGATATCTCAAACGGATTACCTCAAGTTAACGTAGTAGGCCTGCCCGATCCTGCGGTGAGGGAATCCATTGAACGAGTCAGAGCTGCAGTGAAGAACTGCAGTTTCAAATTCCCTATGGAGCGAATTACTGTCAATTTAGCGCCTGCAGATCTGCGCAAGGAAGGCACAGCCTTCGACTTAGCTATTGCTGCCGGGATCTTAACCGCCAGTTCACAGATGGGTGCAGAAGCATTCATCGGCATGCTGGTGCTCGGAGAATTAGCGCTGAATGGGGAGGTGCGGCCAGTCCCTGGCGTTTTGGCAATGGTAGAACAGGCCAAATTAAACGGAATGCGCCGCGTGCTCCTGCCTCGGGCCAATGCGGCTGAAGCTGCTTGCATTGAAGAAATGGAGCTGTTTGCAATCTCACACTTACGTGAATTCTTTGATTTTAGCATGCTGAAGGAACCGAGTTGGTCCTCTTTGCGCTTTTCATCTGACAAGCCGATGATGTCGGATCATACGATGAATGAATCAGAGAAGCAATTCGAGCAGGGGGACTACGGGGATGTGCTTGGGCAGCATCATGCCAAACGAGCACTGCTTATCGCAGCGGTGGGCCAACATAACGTCCTCGTTTTATGAAACATTGTCAAGCAAAGGAATATCAAAAGAAAAGACTCTGTTATTCATGATTTTTGATTTCTGACCAAAAGAAAAAACCGCCCGAACATTAGGCGATTAATTCTGAACTATCGTTCTCGTTAGCGTAGTGTATCGTAGGCATGTCCACCTGACTCAGCTTCTCTGAAAAGCTATTATTGATCACCGTAATATCCTGACAAATAAGCATTCATTTCATCTATATATTTGTTCTTCAAGGGAAATCCACTTTTACAGAGATCAAGCAGCTTCTCTTTAAGTCTTTCGCTTTCTATCATGTAGCTACATATGTACTCGAACTTGTCTGTTTCGATAGGTAGTGCATCAACATTTAAATCCTTATACAAATGATATAATTCTGAAAATACTCCCAGAGTTATTCCAACTGTTTCATCGTATGGCAATTCGGCTGGAATTCCTTTTAGGTTATCTCTTTCAAAAAATTGCTTAAAAGTACTCAGAGGTAAATTAAAATCGATTTGCATATAACCATCAAATGAATAGTTTTCTTCATTTCTTTCCTTCGATAAGTGATTATACTTTCTATCTAATATGTCTTCGTAAGTTAACTTCGTGAGGTTTAATTCTTCATGATTTATTTCACTATAAATCTTCCAGGTGTCATCATGTGAGTTAATCCCTGCATCATCAATTACAATTTCACCTTTATCCTTCTCGATATCTAATCTTAAGTGCATTGAATATGCTACAATATCCTTCTCAAAATCAATCTTCTCAGGTTTATATTTATTACTTAATTCTTGGTATTTCTTCGGCTTAAGCAACTTATAGATATGTTCAATAAAAATAAATTTATCACTACTTACGCGATAACTTTGAATTCCACATAGTGTGTTTATTGCTCTTGCCAAATATAATTTTGAATAATAATTCGTTATCTCTATCCAATGAAGTGCTCCTGAACGATACAGATTCTTCGCTGCTAGATAGTTATAAAAGGACTTATAAAATGCAAATATGGATTCATGTAACAATGTCACTCGTAATAACCTAATATCTTCATGGTCTAATGGAATAATAATTTTCTTGCCGTCAAAATGCTCATTAAAAAACACTTCATCCTTCTTGAAGCTTTCAAACATCATCTTTGGAAAGTGCCATTCTCTGGGGCGAGGGACACCCTTTCTAAACAACCTATAATCGGTATCCTTATAATAATCAATTAATAAATCCCTGAATGTCTGCATGCTTGCACTCCTTTGTTTACGGAAATTTCAGCTAACGTTCTGTTATTCATGACGGTCAACCACCTAAAAGAGCAAAACGAATGGCCACAATGCGGTTGGGTGGTGAGGGCGTTCGTTTGATTACACCCACGGCACTTAGAATATACAATAATTCCATTTTGTTCCACTATATTGCCTGTTAGCTTAAAGATCAACAACTTAAGTTTAGCATTGCCAAAAGAAAAAGACGCCCAAGTTCGCGTCTAAATCCTCATGATGTCGTCGAAGATATTCAATTCATAAGTTATTACCGGATTGGTCTTTGACGATAACCGCTTTTCCTTCTTCGTTATATACGGGACAGTTTCCGAAGTTATTACGAATTTAGAAATAAGGTCAAGGATTTCCTCACGGCTGTACTCATCCTTAACAGTAAGGGCGTCCAACTTTGCTATCTTCGATTCCAGTACTTCAATCTCTTTTATAATATCTTCGTTAGTCCGTGCCAAGGCGTTTATCTGTGATTGTATTGCTTCTTTCTTAGCGTCTATGTCCCGCTTCAACTCGTCAAAAAGTGATTCCTTAACCTGACCTTTAACGACTAAGCGTACTAATGTAGCTTCTTCATTATCCAATTCCGCCATTTCCACGGTCTTAGCGTTCAATTCCTCCACGGCTGGCGCGTCAATGCGATTCTGTAACGCTTCAATTTGAGAACGGAAGGCGTTAATCTGTTTATCTTTCTGCGATGCAAATACCGCTATAAGCCCATTAGTCGCTATGTCGTCAAGCTGTGCGTTAATTGCCGATTCTTGGACGTTGATATTATCGCAATGCTTCGTACCTTTTGTCTTTTTCGTTGAGCAGTTATAAAAAGCCCGCCCTTGGTCAAGATTTCGGGTGTACGAGCTGCCACATTTACCGCAAAATATTTTACCGGCGAGGTCGCTAACACCTTTATGAATGCCTTTTTGATTAACGTAGTTTACCTTACCTGAGCGAATGGCGTTACACTTGTCAAAGAGTTCTTTGCTTATGATAACGGGGACACGGTTCTCGAATACTTGCCACTCATCGGAATCCTTAACCTTTGGCGTGATTTTGTTAAAAACGGTGCCTGTGTTGTATTTGTTACGCACCAACGTACCATAGTATTTTTCATTGGATAACATACGTTTAATGAATGACGGCACAAACGGTTTACCTTGACGAGACCTAATACCGTTTTCCTCTAGGTAATTCATAATGCGGCGTATACCTAAGCCCTCGGCGTACATTTCAAACACTTTGCGAACTACCGTCGCTTCTTCCTCAACGATGGTCAATTCACGCGTATCTTTACTGTATTGGTATCCCCAAATTTTATTATTCGTATAGATCACACCTTTCCGTGCTGATTCTGCAAGACCAAACCGCGTTTTAGCACTCTTGTCGATGCTTTCCTGTTGGCTAAAGTTAAGGAATAGATTAAGCATAAATTCTTTATCAATGCTATCAAATTTCAAGTTTATATCCAAGAAATAAACATGTACGCCCATTTTCAGTAGTTCGCGCAATACATCAATGACTAACACGTTACGGGCTAAACGGCTCGTTCCTTTCACGTGTATTTGTTGAAATTGTGGCTCTCTGTGTGACGCGGTGAAAACGGACTTATTATTATTGATTTTCGTTTCATCAAGCCCCGCGTCGTAGAGCATTCGGGAAAACTCTTCACGACGATTAAGTGAGGTGCCAGTAATTCCACGGTCAGCGTATACGCGATAAAGCGTAAGGTCTTTACTCTTGGAAATCTCACGCTCAAAGTAGCTACGTTGATTCTTAAATGACGTTTCTTGTTCTTCGCTGCCAGTTGATACACGACAATACGCTGCTACCATTATTTTATTTTGTTTGCTTACTGATGGAAATTCGTTTGTGGATACAGCCACCCTTACACTTCCTTTACCGTGATAATGTTTCCATAATTAAATTGGTAACATTATCATTGTTTAGCGTCAATAGGTTGCTCCGTCATTTCTCGCGATCCATCGGAATAGACGATAATTATATAAATGTGCGTCGAGGACTTAATGCGGTATTCAAGCGATATAGTACGGTTACCCTGTGCATTCTTGATGATCGTTGTTGCCATGATGTTCACTCCCCTTTGTTGTGTTAGGCTTTCTGAAAGGGATGTCGTAACGGACAACCGATTTTCACAATACCTTCACTGACTTAAGGAAAGATGGGCACTATTTTCACAACGGGCAACAAAAATAGCCCCCCCTATTATTCAGGAATGGCAGTTCTTGGTTCACAAAGATTCTTCTTACAAACACAGCCTTACTCAAGTTTAATGAAATTATTTAAGTTATTAAGAAACAATTATACTGATGTAGAATGGAATGGAATGATATAATAGATTTGGTAGTTACATCCATAAATATCGGAGGGAGTTTGAAATGCTCAAACCTGATCGATCTATACAACGTTTCTTAATCTCAACCCCAAGTCGTTTAGTCGGGGAGTATATTTCTGACGATTTAATCATAACCCATTCGTGGCAAACAAATCCTCTCATTGAAACAACGATGGAGAACCCTTTCTCCCGAAGCTACTACATGATTTCGTTTAATACACCCGATCCAAGTTATGAGGAAAAGGAAGTCATCGTTTATCCAAAAATTTCTCCGGAACCCCTGCTAGTCTTTTTAAGCGTACTTTTCGGTAAACAGTTTGATTACCATGGGCCATTTGAAACATATGGCACTTTTCATGTACCAAATCTAGTAAGTAATGAAGTAACCAGACATTATAAAATTGGATTTGTTAACCACAGTCCCAGGGCAAACTACAGTATTGCCCTCAACCTTGAACATTTTAAAATCATGCAACCCCTGTTTATTAAAGATTCGGGAGTAGATGAGAAAATATATTCTATTTTTCTCGCTGCCGGTAAGTCCTATCTCCAGGCTATTCAAAGATACGAAAAACAGCCGGATAGCGCGTTTTTAGATCTCATCACATGCGGGGAGATTTTGTCTAACTACTTCGATTATCCCGATGAGGTCATGTTTGATGAAAATTTATTAAAACAATTCTCGACTATAGAGCAAACTGTTGAAGGTGGGGAAGCGATTGTCAAAAATATAAAGAGTAGATTATTTCAAGTTTCTAGGCGCTTTAGACATACCATACTTAATTTGTTGACACCCGAATTTTTCACCAATTCAGAGGTGACTGCAGACGACTACACATTTGCTGCACTAGATGAGGAACATATTGTGAAGAGAATTAACGGTGCTTACCAATTGCGTAGTTCGTACGTTCATACAGGAAGACGCTTTGGTCTAGAGATTATGAATGAAAACTGGGAACGCCAATTTGGTAAATATAGAGTAAAAGGATCAGAAAATGAAAAAAGGTTCATCAAAGCACTTAATGACACTCCGACATTTAAGGGTTTGGAGCGTTTAATGCGATATGTCCTTTTGCGCTTTCTGATTACAAACCACGTAATTACTATACCTCCAGAACCAGCTGTTACAGATGAATAACAAAAATCTCTGGTCTAAGCTGTTACAGATGAACAACCTAAATAGAAGCCCGACAGAACTGGTTATTGTGATCATGGTCACTGCTTCAGGATTGCACCAAAGAATCGCTCGCTTCTGTTTGGTGAAACAACACAACTTAAGTTTGTCCAGTCGATCAGACAACCGACATTGAGGCTGCCCCAGTTTGATATGATGTCGCGGTGGGTTTAATCTAGCTCACCTTTTTTAATTTTGGTTTTTTTCTTAACTTTTCAGAAAATGTCAATTGATGATTCCCCCCCGGATCTCCAACGATTCAGTAGCTTTTTTCCTACCACCGCACCTTCATAGTAAGGCAAAAAATGTTCCCTAAATGAACTTTTCACGGACTGGGGGGTATGGAAAAACGCATCAAAAAACCCCTTTTCCAATGACGGATCAGGGGTGAAACATTACTTATACCATCCTGTTTCTTCTGTACGAGAGCCGATCCAGTTCATGTTTACGAGGGTTTGAAGGTCATTGACAACTCCATGAACACATTCGGATTTCACTACCTCAACAGTTCTCTCAGTATGGTCAATCGATGCACCCTCTCCTGCCTTGAACAGGATGATGGTTAACTTCCCTTTGAACTTCCATGAGCCACGAATGGTCATGTGGTAGCTGTCATTGATTACCTGCTTGATATAATACTCCGATCCATCGGACATGATCTCATAGACAGGTTCATCGTAATTGGTATGCCAGTTTAGGTTGCGTACAAGGTGTTTCAGGTGTTGGTTCGGTTGTTTCATGAGTTGTCTCCTCCTTGGATGTTGGGGTGTTACCTGCTTGTTACCACGTTGTTACCAATTCTGTTACCTCTGTATGTCAGGTCGCTCTAGTGTGTTACCAATGTTACCTGTTTCTCGGAAATCTGTGTTCCCAAGATATATAAAAGGATAAACAACTACATTTCTATTACTAATACTTTTATAATTTATAGGTAACAACGGTTACACCTTAGAGTACCAACACTTTCAGAGGTTACAGATTAAGTAACACTAGGGTAACAGTTAGGTAACAATTATAATGCTGTTGCTCCCTGTTTTAATTGGTATGCCTTGGCTACCTTGCCGTGAACACGAACGGTTGCAACCTCTAGTCCACGCACCTTTTCGAGTGTTTCCTTAAGCATCTTCTTGCTGTGGAGCGTCAGTCCATTCTCGTTCACCCATATCTCATACATGTCATATATCTCTGGAGGACGCATTCCCACAAAATGATCATTGGTGTACCCCTCGATGAACTCCAGTACATTGTTGTTGTCGGCGTGGTACTCCTTGTTATGATCTGCGACGACATCGGGAATGGTGATCTCGGCAGTAGCGTACAACTCTTGGTACATTTCTACGATCAGCTTGACCCAGTATTCCTTGGCTTCCTGCGTTGTCAGCTTTGATATAAATCGTGGGTCTTTCTTGGTCACCTTGCTGAACATTGGCATCCAAACTACACGCCGTTGGTACGATTCACCCTTCTCAAAGGTCTTCAATGCATGGTTGGATGTGAAGATCATTGATGTGGTCAATACAGCATCCTTGGACTGTTTGAACAGCATGCGAGTAGCCACATAGTCACACGTTGCCACGTTCTTCAGACGCTTCATCTGTTCGTGGTCAATCGGTTGATCCTGTATGTCATCCCCAAGATTGAACAGCTTCCCTTGTAGTCCCACAAAATAGCGTTCATCCGCGATCTCCTCAATGGAGTTGGATGCACAATTCTCGTCACCGAACAACATACGAATGATGGTCAGGAGTGTACCCTTACCGTTGCCACCGTCACCGATCAGGACAAAGAACTTGGCGATTTGACGCTTAACCTCGGGGTTCGTGATCAGACCGTGTGCCATCATTTGAAGAATCAATTTGATGTACCCGTGATCTCCCCCTGACAAGTGGGTCAAGTATTCGTCTACGGCACTTACAACCTCGGCATCCTCGTTGTACTCAACATTTACGTAATACGGTGTAAACTCGGAGGAATCGAGGTGATAAAACTTGCCATTGCGTAGAATCCCATTTTTGAACTTGATGTCCCAACCCTCTAGTGGCTGTGGTGTATTGCGTGTACGCTTGGTCAATTGGCGAATGACCTCTTCGACATAATAGGTTTTTTTGTCGGGCAACTCCTCGTAAATCTCCTGCTCAATCTCCTCGGATACATAGCGTGTACCGTTGTACGAATACAATCGATCGTTGTACTTGACAACCTTCAATTTACGCTTCAGACCATCTGCAACCTGTGGCTCTTGATTCTCACCCGCGTTGATCTTTTCATCACGAATGACCGTCAGAAACTCATCCTCCTCCATTGGAGCAGCGAAGATATTTTCGTTGATGAAACGCAGAATCTTCTTGTGATCCTTGAGCGACATAATCTTGAACTTGTGGGAGTGTAGCTTCTGATTCCGTCCGTCACCCTCGTCCAGTCCGTTCATATCTTCCGAGCCTGTGTTACCCTTGAAGAAGTCGGGTAACTCTTCACGAACACCCATATTGTCGATCTGACGAATAGTACCATCACGTTTGATTGTCACGCCGTTGGGACGCTGTTTGACCGTGAATGACTCCACCTTGAACCCAAGTGGGCAAAAGAAATCTGCCTTGTTCCTATAGCCCTTTGGCAACTTGTAATATAGGTGGCATCCCCGACTCGTCCAAACGATCTGAGTCTTGATATCGAATGTTGTGATCAGCTTCTCAATTGTTTTTTTTGGTAAACCGTCAATGTCGATCACGATCTCGTCATTCTTGAGTAAGTATCCGCAATCCTGGAACGATTCGTGGTACTCGGATTGGTCAGCGGTGGGTGATGCGTGTTTCTCTCTTGCTTTGAACTCGATGAACATTATTTTTCAACTCCTCTTTGATATTTTTGTACGCGTCGGGTCGGTGTTGACCTTTCAAAAAATACATTTCGGCAGTGAGAACCCGGCACATTCACCCGGAACTTTCCTTCTCCCCCCTTTCTCTAGTTATTTGTTCTCACACTGTGTCTACCGTTGCGAGAATCCAAAACTCACAAATGATTTTGCAAAAAGTTTCGATCACACACCTTAAGGAAAGATCGAGACGTTTTTCACAATGGATATGTCGTATCGCCCTGACGTTTTTCACAATGGAGATATCGTATCGCCCTTTCGATACTAAGGAATGAAAGCCGAGGGAATTCACAGCCGGGAATGCAAAAAATCCCTTGTCCAACATGCGGAAAGGGATTTGTTGCTTTTTTTCATTGTTTATAACTTTTTGCAACCGAAACGTAACTATCTCAAACTTTCAGCACATCGCTAATAATGACTGCTTCGACTTAATCATGTCCACTTCGGTTCTTGCTTCAGCATCCTCAGTGAACAAGAAATTTTTACTGACATAAGTAAGACTGAGTACAGCAATCCAATCATTCGGATCGGTTCCATACGTTTTTACCGGACCGACGAATTTTGACTGTGGCACCTTTGAGAAGCAGCACCATTTAGTTTCTTTGATTGTCAATCCCGTTATTCGGAAGCGGCTCGTTTGCTAATTGGAATGTTGCTCTCTAGCACTTTTTTGGCGTACTCGAGACCAGATATAAACTCCTTGTGCTCTTGCCCACTATCTTTGAAATTATTTATCTCAAGCTGAAGCTGTTTGACTAGAATCGCTAAAACTCCACCAATTAGTTCATCGTAGCTTCCTCTTGGCTTCATAGTGGAAGTTTTAATGTTCCAACCGTACCTTTTAGCTGTTACTTTCTTACTGTCTATGTCCCAAATAAGTGCAATCAAGCTATCAGCAATTAACTCCTCAATGAATAACTCTATAAGCTCATCTTCGGTTACTTCTTCCCACGGCTTCAGATTCCCCTCGGATTTTTGTAGGAGAAACATATCGTAGTACGGAGTATTTCTTTGTTTGGTCATGTGTCATTACCCTCCTGTTGTTGTACCTAATACGACTTTTAAATTATGCAGGACATCGAGACCCCCGCTGTGGTCAGCGTCAGGATATATTGAAATCTGCACTTCCATGTCATCGACCTCCCAGTTGCTTCAGATAATCAACACCACCACCACCGGTCTTCATTTTTTCCCTGCGCAATTAATATATCATCACCGGCAGCTGTCTTTATTTAGGTCGGTCGATGTCCTGTACCAGGATGTTTTAAAGTCCAATGTGTGCCACGCATCCGAACGGCCCGTCTCAGTGTGATCGATCTATATTCTCCGAATCATCTGGCTTAATTCATAACCTCCACTTACCTCCTTTTCCTTTTAACCAAAAATCGAGACGCAAAAAAGGCTTATTCTACTTCCCAAACATCAAAGTCCATGCCAAATAGGCATATGAAGTAGGAATATAACCCACTCTTTCCTAGTTGCAATCCACTCATTACCTTGTTAATATGACTTCACAACCAAATACGAGACAGACAAATGAAACATCCTCCGGCGATCCAAATATTCCTACCGGAAAGTCCATATCATGCATATGGTTAGCATGGTAGTACTTGGTATTTGGTAAAAGGCTGCAAAGTACCCCCGTGACAAAGGCAATACGGGGATAGCGTACCAGTGAAATGGTACATGAGAGGGTTAATGTGGCTTAGAGTCACAATCAAGTAGTAACTTCCGCTGTTGAGATTTCATTCTACCCACGCTTTTCACGTGCTTTTAACTTCCGATGAAGTGTCATTCGCGATATGCCGACCTCGTCAGCTATCTGTTGCGTAGTCATTCCGCCTTTATCGTATAAATAGAATGCATACTCCACTTTGCTCTCGCTCGTTTCTCTGCGACCTCCTAAACGGCCTTGCGCTGCTGCAACTGCGAGCCCTTCCTTCGTCCGTTCGCTAATTATATCCCGTTCAAATTGTGCGAGTCCGGCGAACATCGTAAACATGAGTTTACCGTGGGCTGTTGTTGTGTCGAGCCATGATTCCTTTAGGCTGCGGAGATTCGCCCCGACCCTTCCTATCTGTTCGACTATCTCAATTAGGTCCTTCGTGGAGCGGGACAGCCTCGATAGGTCCGTTATGATAACGGTGTCCCCTTCACGTAACATTTCGAGCATACGATTAAGCTCCGGCCGTTCTCGTTTGGTTCCGGTGACTTTCTCGAAATAGATGCGGTCGCATCCAGAAGCATCCTTAAACTGCTGCTCTTGACGGTCGAGGTTTTGGTCGATAGTTGAAACGCGCATGTATCCAAAGATCATTATATAACGACTCCCTTCGCTGTTACTTCGATTGTAACATAAACGGTTATGTGTAGGAAGTGTTACAAATATGATTTGTTACAGGTTTTTGTTACAGTGAAAGCCGCATAAACCGGGACCACAGGAGAAGCATTATTTTGAGTAACATATACGGTCGAATTTGTTACACTGTAGGATTCGACTGTCCCCCCGTGATTTTGAATTACCCTCCCGGCAGGAGAACCCCGAAACGGCTTCAGTAATGTATTATTTTTAAATATACAACGGACACAATTACAGGTAAAATATAGAAATCATCAATAGTGAACGATTATTAGAAAAGAGGCTTTTAGAATGAATAATGAAAACAATGTAAATAGTATCGAGATATTGTATAAAGCTCTGGAGGATACCCAAAACACGATTCGTTTTACGGATACAAAAGCTGGTGGAGTTCTTGTTTTATCAGGTGTTTTGGCCGCGTTTTTATCAACAATCAGTAAAGATTATCTAAAATATTTAAAAAATTTGCTTGATCTCAGCAATACTCACCACTGGGGAAATTTCTTTCATTTCATATCTTTGTTAATTTTCTCCGCTGCTTCAGTTTTACTAATTACTGCAGTTTACTTGGCCTTAAAATCAATATCACCGAAAAGCGGGCCTATTGATAGTATTCAGTATGACATGCCCAGTAGAGTACCTAATTTGTTTTATTTATTCGAACTTTCCCCAGCAGTCAATATTCTGAATGTGTTTACTGACAAAGCGGGATATTTTAAACTGCGGGATAAGACATCCATGCTTTTAACCGCCGTGAATGGACTTTCCAAAGAGGATATTAAGACCTTACTGATTTTTGAATTGCAAAAGGTTTCATACATACGAGAACTTAAGATGCAACGTGTAAAAAGATCTATCCACTTGTTGTTGTGGTCCTGTTTCAGCTTTCTTGTATTAGGGATATTCTCATCAGTCATATACTTATACAGTTAACATGCATAAAGCATATAAATTTAGTGAACTACGATGACACAACCTGATTTGTCATCCTTTATAGGAACACAGTAAGCTGATAATACTAACAGCATTATATCTTAGATGTGTCATAGTTAATTTCGGCCGACATTTTTCTCTATTCAAACCTCGTAAGAACATAACCGTCCCCTTGACTTTTAAATCGTATAGGACCTCCTTTAGTCGAAGGCCAGTCATCTTTTACCTTTTTACTTACTAAGACGTTATCATTAGCAGAATCGCAAAGCTTTGCTGCAGTATTAACACAGTTACCGAAAGCCTTTACATCAAATGTTCTATTAGTTCCGACCTTCGTCACAATCACATCACCATGATCGATACCCACACCACAAGTTAGAGGCCATGGAATATCATTCTCGGAGAGGATAGGATTAATAACTTGTTTAATAACTGTCAACAAATCTCGTCCACATGAACCTGCTCTTTGCATCGCATATACCCGGGCCACTCCGGAATTTTTACCGCCAAAAAATGCCATCACTCCATCACCAGCAAAATCCATTGTGAATCCCCCGTAATACTCAATCACATGTGAAACGGCAGGAAAATATGCGTGTAATGTCATAAATGTGTTTGCCGGGCCTATCGTTTGAGCTCGCTTGGTAGATCCACGTATATCAATAAATAGTACTGTAAAATTATCCTCTATATAATCCCCAAATTCCATCAAGCGGGCTTCATAGCCTGGTACTACATCCGAAATAGCATCAGTGGCTTCTGCTAGGTTTTGAAAACTTTTATGCATTATTACATTACGTTTTGCACGATTAAAATGATCCAACGCAATTTTTCTAACTGTTTCTAATTGAATAGCCAAATAATATCCACCTTTATTTACAATTTTTTTTATACCAAGCTTCCATTTCTATATTCACAACATCACCATGGTAGCAAGAACGGCTGTAATTCCGTTGTAGAAGTGCCTTGTTATTATCGTTTAAATTTGATTGGAAAACATCCGATATCATAATAGGACTGTCTTGACTTGTTTTATTACCATAACTACATAATTTAGCTGTTTCGTTAATTACATCCCCCATCCATACTACATCATTTATTCCACTGCCATTGTACCCTGCTTTTATCATAAGCGCTCGCCCGTAATGTAGACCTATTCCTATTTTTATAGCATCGTAGTTTTTCTTTTGAATTTTATAATTTAATACCTTAATCAAACTATTTATTCCAGCTGCAGTACCAAACAGATTGTCAATATTACTTTTTAAAGGAGTATTAAAGACACCAAACACGCAATCCCCTTCAATATTTATCTCTTTGCAGTTTGTGTTGCCATTCATTATCGCAACCATTTCAGAAATATAACTGCGATATAATTTTGCAAGCTTTGGCCTATTATATTTATTAGGCAACTCACTAGAACTCCTTATATCAACATATAACGCAGAACAATTTGTATAAAACCCATTCGTAAATGTAAGCTTGTCTCTTGCTGGGATATCATCAACTTCCGAGTATGAGGAATCCGTGGTGTCAATAACTTCCTGTAAACGATCGTAACTTTTTAAATGGTCATAAATTCGGTAATTGCTCTCCAATTTGAAGTCCCCCAGAAATTTATCACGAATATGAAATAGTTATATTCTACCATAATATCATAAATAATTACCTGAAAAGAGAGAACATCCGAAAATCGGCTATATACTTTGTCAACTTCCTCAAGGACAATCTACCGCTCCTGAAAGCTAACGCCAAACTGGGCGAACTGGTTCATCACAACGCATTCCCTAAAGGGTACATCTAAAAAACAAAGAAAAGGACTTTGGAGTTATTATCCTCCTTTGTCCCTTTTTATGCGCCCATATTCGGTTATCCCCCAACACGGAGTGTCTTATTAGAGATCGTCCCAGTTAAGCAGATTGAAATGCTTCTTGTAATACGAATTGCATTAGCATTTCGCTGTCCTGTTTAGATTGTTCCACTGTTTTTTCAAGTTCATTGCACACTGCCATGTACTGAAAGACTTTTTCAACGATGCGTTTCTGTTCTTCAAGTGGTGGTAGTGGAAAAACTAATTTTGAAATTTCATTTGTGTTAATATTTTTCACACCTGAGGTTGTTCTAATTGGCACCTCGATCTGATTTCTTATTAGCTTCGAGTTAAAAGCCAGCAATAGATAATTAATACTAATAAAAGATTTTGCACATCTTAATCTAACTAAATATCCTGCATAAGAGAATCCGTAGGCATTAGATGAGATACGAGCAATTCTCCCTACAAGAGAAGAACTCCCATTTGAACGAATCATAAGTAAATCGTTTTCTTCTAATGCCAGTTCTTCACGTTCAGATTCAGAAAGGTCAGTATACTTTAAATCGGAAAAGTCAATTCCCCCATTCTTTATATTTGGTATGCGCAAAACTGGTGTATTTCCCGTTTCATACTGACATTTTTTCGATGTTCCATACTTAATTTCATGCAATATATCCTGAAACCTTACCCATTCCCATCCCTGTGGCAGCTCGTATAGAATCTTATCCTCTGCAATCTTAGGTAATGGTTTTTCCTTCTTAATCTTCTTATCATTAATCAATTGTTCTTTCTCAGCCTTAATCTTCTCCAACAATACACTTGCCGGTTCATCGTTCGGGTCTTGTGGAACAAGTTTACCCTGAACGGCTTCTTGCAGAATGGATTGACGTAAATTAGATAATAGTTCTCCCTTTAATTCCATTGAACTCTCTAGTTCATCACAACACAACGTTATATTATAATATTTATCAATATTTTCTAAAGTTTCTTTAAGAACAAAATCAGAATTAATTGTTCCATCTTTTTCACATTGATACAAAAAAGATGCAACTTGCTTTTGAATGTCAAGATCAGGAACAGGTAGGAGCGTATCTTTCACTACTTTCTGGCTTATATTTGGTTGCGCTCCACCAAAACTGCTTGCAATAAATTCTTGCCTTTTTTGTCGAAGAAACCAAAATAAATAATCATTATCAACCTCTCCATTTGGAAAAATAGCACAAACTGCTTGATTTGACGCAGCTTCAAAACCTATAATTCCTGTTTTCCCTACAGTAGCACCATATAAGGCCAAAACCAATGATCCTTTTGGGTATATCTTTGCTGAAGAATTTTTTAATCCTAAGTCGGAAATAAACTCTTCACAACTTGTAATTATTCCATCATTCAATTCACCTGACTTAATCCATGGAATATCCCCATTGTAATATTCGCTCATACTACGACTAGGAGTTCCTCCACTTGTAGAACCAGCAATATCACTTATCTTCTTAATAGTGCTGACTGAAAATAAATGATTAAACACTATCTTTGCTATTGCCACGGAAGTATCTGCCTTTTTATAAAACCGATATATACTCATAATTTATACATAACTCCTCAGTTTAAGTAAAAGTTCTTTAGTTTTATTGTTTGCTTCGAGGAGTCTTTCGACCAGTTCATCGGAAGTGAATGCTTCAGTAACATTGTCTTTCAATGGATTTTTCCAATCCAAATTGTAGTTCCGTTGCTTAATATCGTCTACGCTGACTTTCCATGCATACTCATTTTCAACCCGATCATTCCACCACTGTTTCTCAAGTTCAAACTCTTCCAGTCGCATCGGCTTTGTTTTAGTATAGTTCTTGTACCCCTCTGGCAGCGGATGCTCGAAATACCATAACTCCTCAGTCGGCTTACCCTTTTCAAAGAAAAGTAGGTTCGTATTAATCCCTGTATACGGAGCAAACACACCGTTAGGTAGACGGACAATCGTGTGTAAGTTGAACTCTTCCAGCAGCTTTTCTTTAATCGCTGTCTTCACACCTTCGCCAAACAAAAAGCCATCCGGCAATACAATTCCAGCCCTACCGCCATCTTTAAGTAAATACATCAATAGAACCATGAACAAGTCAGCAGTTTCTTTAGTACGGAACTTTTCAGGAAAGTTCATTTCAATTCCATCTTCTTCAATACCACCAAACGGTGGGTTTGTTACGATCACATCAACTTGATCGATGGGTCGATATTCGCGTACATTTTTCGAAAGTGAGTTGTCATGCTTTATTTTGGGCGCATCAATATCATGAAGGATCAGATTTGTCATCGCCAGCATATGTGGCAGAGGTTTCTTCTCAATGCCCATGATCGTTTCCTGTAAAACTTGGTTTGCTTCAATATTCTTGATTTGTTTTGTATTTTTAAAGTGCTCGATTATACTGGTCAAATAACCACCAGTACCACAAGCGAAGTCAAGAACTTTTTCTCCAAGTTTCGGATTAACCATATCGACTACAAATTGTGTAACTGGTCTTGGAGTATAGAATTCACCGGCATTACCAGCGTTCTGCAAATCCTTGAGAATATTCTCGTAGATATCATTGAACATATGGCGATCTTGCTGCGTGGTAAAATCAACTTCGTTCAGTTTATTGACCACTTGACGCATCAAAGTGCCTGATTTCATATAGTTGTAGGAATCTTCAAATACAGCTTTCACAATAAAAGCTTTTGGATCGCTGTATTCGTCTAGTTCCATTTCTTTTAATTGTTTAAACAATGTATTGTTGATGAAATCGAGAAGATCATCTCCTGTCATTCCTTCATCATTGACTGCCCAATCACGCCAGCGTAATCCATCTGCCACAATTGGTGTATAATCATCACGTATTAATTCCCATTCTTCTTCTTTCGCATCAAATACTTTTAGGAACACCATCCATACTAACTGAGAAATACGTTGAGCATCACCATCGACGCCTGCATCTTTACGCATTGTATCTTGAACAGTCTTTATTATTGCTGAAACCGACATTGTTGTTTATCCTCCCAGAATGCTTCTATGCTGAATAGATTACTTTTTCTAACTCTTTAATAGCAGTCAGGTAACCGTTTTTACCACCGAATCGTTTAACGATTTCAATTGGAGAACCAAATGTTTGGAACTCAGGAATCTTTAATATCTCAATGCTCTCTAGATTCGCAATTCCCTCATCCGCATACTTCTCCAATAACGCTTCTAATACGAGCCTTGCTTGATCGCTATATTTGGCAAAATAATTGCGTTTCTTTACATTCTCGGCTCGTTCTCGGCGTGTGAGAGGTGGCTGATCGAACGCTACATGGCAAATCAGGTCAAAGGGGTCTAAATCCTTCCCCACTTCATCCTGTAGTTCATCAAGTAGTATGCCTTGCTCCTCCAGTTCCTTTAAAACCGCATCTTTCTTCTCAGCATCATTCCATTTAGTTAAAAAATCATTGAGCGAATGATATTCATTTTTCACGTTTTTCTTTGTGTAATCGAGCAAAGATTCGGTAATCAGTTTACCATCTTTGTCGTAATAAAACACGCGATGGTTTAGCACCTTGACCTCAACATTATGCACGTAATATTTGGAAGGTGACTCACCTTCTCCACCACCATTGGGAGGATCACCGAAACCGCCCCCTGGAGGATCGCCACCTTCTCCACCACCTTCAGGATCACCCTCAGGATCACCTTCAGGAGGAATACCGCCGCCTCCTGGAGTCATTATTACAACTGGATCACCATCAAAATCTGGATCGGCAAAAAGTTTAGTAACATTACGGAAATCAATAATCGTAAAGTATAGCTTACCAAAATCTTCTCGAATTCTTGTACCTCGACCTATAATTTGCTTGAACTCAATCATGCTGCTGATATTCGAATCCAAAACGATAAATTGACATGTTTTCGCATCAACACCAGTGGTCATAAGCTTGCTGGTCGTCACGAGAACTGGATAAGGTTCGTTAGCATCGATGAAATTATCTAGCTCTGCTTTGCCTTCTTCGTTATCACCTGTAATCCGCATTACGTACTTGGAGTTCTTAGCGACTAAATCAGCATTCTCATTGACTAGTGCTTGCCGCATACGTTCGGCGTGATCGATGTCCACACAGAAGAAAATCGTTTTTGCCATACGTGATTTGTTAGCCTTCAAGAAATCTGAAACCATTTTCGCAACAGCATATGTACGCTTCTCCAGAATTAGATTCTTATCATAATCCATGATGTTGTACTCTCGATCCTCAATCTGATTGCCATACTTATCACGCTGCCCCTTGACTGGTCGGAATCCTTCAACATCTTTATCAAGCGATACTCTGACTACTTTATATGGAGCAAGGAATCCATCATCGATACCTTGTTTTAATGAGTATGTATAAAGAGGATCACCAAAATAACTAAGATTCGATACTGTTTTCGTCTCCTTAGGTGTTGCAGTTAAACCAACATGGGTAGCCAAATTAAAGTAGTCCAGAATCTCTCTCCAAGCAGAATCTTCTTTTGCGCTGCCACGATGGCACTCATCTATAATAATAAGGTCGAAGAAGTCTCTGGAAAATTCTTTGTAGGCATTTTGAAAATCTTCAGTACCCGATATTCCTTGGTAAAGAGCCAAATACACCTCATGCGCCTTGTCTATTTTACGATTCTTTATCTTCGTCATTTTATCGCCAAATGGAGCAAAGTCATTGGTCATCGTCTGGTCAACAAGTATATTCCTGTCAGCAAGGAAAAGTATTCGCTTCTTTGTTTTGGATTTCCACAAACGATAAATGATTTGAAATGCAGTATACGTTTTACCTGTTCCAGTTGCCATGACAAGAAGGATTCTGTCTTGTCCCTTGGCAATCGCTTCAACTGTTCTGTTGATAGCAATTCGTTGATAATAACGAGGACTTTTCGAGTCCTGAGTAAAATAATAGTCTTCTACAATTGTTTCCTCAGTTTTAGTGTCGATGTCTTTGGCTATCTTATATCGCTGCCACAGTTCTTCAGGTGAAGGAAACTGCGATAAAGTTAGTTCACGCTCAACTGTTCCAGTTGTTACTGTTCGATCATGCTCCAAGAATCCATCACCGTTGGAAGAGTAGACAAATGGAACATCCATTATGTCACCATAATTGATTGCCTGCTGCATCCCTGCACCAATATTGTGCTTATTGTCCTTTGCTTCGATGATAGCAATAGGTATGTTAGCCTTATAGGAAAGGACATAATCCGCACGTTTTTTCACACCACGAGAGACCATTTTCTTACGTACGATAATACGCCCATCTGTAAAGGTATACTCTTCACGAATTTGTTTTTGTACATCCCATCCTGATTGGACAAGAGCTGGCGTAATATATTTGGTGCATATGTCACGTTCTGAGAGGTCTTTTTTATTCATTTTAATCCTCCATTCAACCTGCGAATAATAGTTCTTTAGTCATATTCAATAACGAAACTTGAAACCCCTTTTTTCAGCAATTAATTGCCCAAATATTTCACTATGTAACTGACATAAATTCAACATACTTCGCTTACTTAAATTCAAATATTAACGGTACATGGTCGCTGTTTAACTCTGATAGTAATGCCATACTTTCAATATTAAAATGATTTGACTTGCTGATTAAACTCTCCGATGCAAATATATAATCGATATGATATGGTTTCTTGGGACTATTGTGGAGATACGTATAAACTGTTTCTTTTCCAGTCTCTTCTCCAGACATTTTATGATATACACTTGAAATGTTTTTCTTCATCAGTAATTCTACAACGGTTGAATGATTATTCCTTCTTAAATCATCCCATATCGCATTACTATTGAAATCACCTGCAATGATACATTTCTCGTTAAGTAGGTGTTCATATCTTAAAAGGGCGAGATATAATTGGCCAATATAAGTCTCTTCTTTTCTCATGCTTTTGTTGCCTTTTGTCCAAACGGCAAATAATAAAAACGACTCATCATCATCAGATACGACTACAGGAACTATATACTGAAACTCTTCAGTATAATTCTCATGAATTTTTAAATTGTATTTTTCATTAAGCGAGAAAATTCCTAGCCCTTTTTTACCATCTAACCCAACCCATTTAAAGTCGTTGTAAAAAACTTCATGCTTCTTTTTTGAAAGGTCTTCACATTCTGGAATTACCATAATGTCGGGATTGTACCTGTACATCTTCTTATACTTATTTCGAAAGGCCATTCGACAATTCCAAGATACAATCCTCAACGAAATCACTCTTTCCCATTAAGTTCACTTGAAAAGCATTTAATCATCTTGTTTTACGATCTGCTCGTTTTGCCTTTGCTTCAACCGTTGTCCTGAAAGTAAATCCATATTGCTTCTTATCATCATCAATACCAGAATTAATTACATTGTATATGAATTTGTTACTATATCCATTAAATAGCTCATGCCCTCTAAGGTAACTAAAGCACTCCTGTAGGTGCTTAAATTCTCTTTCTGGAAGATAATTTTCTATAAGAAACACAGGAATCCAATTTGGATTTGACCTGAATTAATTGCCGACACTTACATTCCCCTTTTCACGCAACCGAAGTATTTACATTAATTGTAACACGAAATGTATAAGTACGGCATGAGCACCTTTCTTCATGTCATTATATCAGTTGTAGATAATTCCTTAATTTAAATACACAATTACTACGTATGTAGCTGCCATCGATAACTGTTACTGTATCATTATTAAAATCTGTTATCTTAGTAATACATTCCAATTCACCGGCAAACCAAACTTCAACTTCTGCGTTGCTATTTATATAATTTTGAAATTGTAAATCCGTTTGAATAACTGTTATTTTTCTCAATGAAAACATCCCCTTTTTGAGAAAATAAAAAACACGCATAATAAGGGACTTAGCCCAAATCTATGCGTGCTTCGCATTTTCCGCTCGTATTTTATATGTTTACAATATATTACATTCATCCATATTCATTTGGCTACTAGAGGGATGCCTAAGAAGGAACGGATCATCTCTACCGATTTCATTACTCCTAGAGCATTAGAAAGGATTCAGAATAGAGAATTTCGAGGATTACAATATGAGCACGTAGTACCAAAAAGCGGCTATATTCAGGATGTATGCGAGCGTAAAGCGGAAAACAACACTTTGACAATTGAATTTGTTAAAGACCGATTAAACCAATTTCTTTGATAGAATCAGAGAGAATAGAGCGCCGCCACTATTTTCACATATCGCCGGGAATAGGTACTTCGCTTTTTATAACATTTCCAACGTTAGCTCGAATTTTATTTATCCTTAAACCAAAAATCATAATCATGACCGCAACGTAGCCATTCTTGTCCCCAATCATTACCGAATCCTTCACTAAAATACCACAAGCCCCACCATAATTGCTGGTCAGATTCTTTTTCAAATATTTCTACTCCTAGCGCACCAGTATGCTCACCGGGAGTGTCATTATTGCCAGAATAGAAAAATCCTGCTCCTCCGTTCCCTTTAGGTGAAGTCCATAAATGATACGTATTAGGAGCATGGATGAATTTCTCCCATGCATCACTCTCGGTTCCATAATATTCCAATCCATAATGATTTAAATGGATCACCATGTCATACTTTCCACCGTATGCAATAGAAATATAAGATTTCCCATGCCATTCAGAATTACAAGTTCCAAAATCATCGCAACCACAACGATCGCGGAATTTAGGGTTTTTCGTCGCCTTGTATTCAAATTCCACAGGTGAATCAACAAAAGACGCTGATTGAACGTCACAATATCCGGATGAAAATCCAACTCGATCCTTTAATTTACTCTCTTGCACAAGTAAATTTGTACCCATCATGATGATCTTCTCTCCTCTGCGTTGGGTCTTATAACCTTATTATCTGTAAGAATATTCTTCACGGGGAAGGAATCTGCTGACTTCTTTAATGATCTGCTATGTCATACATATTTATTCGGGAGATATCGTAATTAATTTGACCCCCCTTATTAACTAATTATGCATGACAATGTAACACAATGTCCTTCTTTCTGGACCACCGGGTACCGGGAAAACAATGCTCGTAAGGCGGCTGCCCGGAATTATGCCTCCTCTTGACGAACAAGAAGCGCTGCAGGTTACGAAGATTTACAGCGCCGCAGGAAAGCTTCCAGGAAGCGCTCCGTCTTTGATGAGAGAACGGCCTTTTCGCAGCCCTCATCATACGATCTCTGCTGCCGGATTAATCGGAGGGGGCTCCATACCAAGGCCAGGCGAGGTAACGCTGGCCCATCGTGGCGTCCTCTTTCTTGACGAACTTCCTGAATTTACACGCACAGCCCTTGAGGTGCTGCGTCAACCCCTTGAGGACCGTGATGTAACGATCGCAAGGTCCCGCGCTGTGTTTCGTTTCCCGGCTCATTTCCTATTGGCGGCATCGATGAACCCATGCCCGTGCGGATATTACGGACATGAGACGGAAGAACAACGCTGTCAATGCAGCAGCTTGCAAATAGCCAGATACCGTGGCAAAATCTCTGGCCCGCTGCTGGATCGGATTGATATGCACATTGAAGTACCCCGTCCACTTTCAACGGACGGTCTAAGCGTCGGGATGACTTCAGCACAAATGCGAGCGCTGGTGCTGTCAGCTTATGAACGTCAATCAGCTCGTATCCGCCCAGGAGATCGACCTTTATCTGAGCTGGCCGGCGTCTCGCTTAGAAGGGCTGATCGCTGACGCCAGAAGCCGAGCAAATGCTCCGCATGGCTTTTGACGTGCTTGGTGTCAGTTTACGAGCACATGATCGGATACTGAAACTCGCACGTACCATTGCGGATCTTGATGACTCAAATCATGTAGATAGCCAGCATATTGCTGAGGCAATCGGTTATCGGAGCATGGATCGTAAGCTGGATGCATTATAGATTTACTTAGAAGCGATTGTTGAACCGTTGAAAGTAAACTGCACAAACAAACACACTCCATCTTCGGGGTGTGTTTGACTTTACAGAGTAAATTTAAAAGGCAGCCTCAATATGATTGATCTCGTCTATTTCTGAATTTATCCGATTAATCATTACTGTTATAACATCAAAGCGTACGTGATTACCATGCAGCTTGTTCATTTGCAGAAAAACCTCAGACGTTGTTCGAACTTGATGCTGCTTACGTGCATCTACCGATTCAGCTGCTGTTCCGAAACGACCTCCAGTTGTTCGTGCCCTCACTTCAATGATTACAATCATGGAACCTTGCTTGGCGACGATGTCCAGCTCTCCGGAACGACATCGCCAATTCCGGTGAAGGATTGAATAGCCCTTTGAGAGCAATTGTTCCACTGCCGCATCTTCTCCTTGTAATCCCGCAGCCCTTCTCCTATTTGTCACTCTTCCCAACCTCCGGCACGTTTATCCGATCGATAAACAAAGGATAAAATCTCGGCTACGAGAGCATACAGCTCTGGGGGCACTTCCTGATCCAAATCCAATTTGGAAAGCACTTCGACGAGCGAAGAGTCCTGTTGAATGGGTACTCCGTTTTTAGCAGCCTTCTCCAGAATTGCTTCCGCCAATTTACCCCGGCCTTTTGCAACAACAATAGGCGCTTGATGATCACCTGGTTCATATTTAAGGGCTACAGCTTTTTTCAGCGACAGGGATGAGGAAGTCTGTTGTTCTTCGCTGCGATTGGTATCACTCATGCGCGGATATCAACCCCTCTATAAGGTTTAGAAGACCATTCCGGTGCGGATGCTGCAGGTACAGAGCCCTTTGCATCTGCATCGCTATCCGAATGAACCGTACGGTTGGGCATTGGCTTAGAACGCAGGGTAAGAAGCTTAAACCCAGCTCCTTGAAGGGCTTGCGCCATCTCACCTCGAGAGGATTCCAATAAGTCCGTTATCACTGGATGGTCATTCCAGAGATTTAAACTGACAATCTTATCCACGACCTGAACATCCACAATCGTATCGCCGAGTGTTTTCATCTTTAAATCAAAAAGCAGTCTGCAATTATCCGCATCCAGCTCCCCTTTGCGGCCGCGCCCAGTTTGGATATGAACAGAGGCCGTTTGACTGCCATCCGGGCCTTGCATCGGGATAAACATAGTGACATGTGTAAAAGGCGAACCGGTTCTTTCAGGTGTCAACAGCAGTTGTTGGCCAGTAACATGCTGAACGAGCTGTTGAGCGGTATCTCTAAGTGATTGCGGAACATCGTCACCGGCTGCAAGAGTCAAAAGCGCACTTTTAAAGGTATCCGCTGCTGCTTTGACAGAATCATCTTGAGCTAAAGTAGGGAGCGTCATTCCAGCTTGCAAAAGCTGAACAGCACGTTCCATAGGTACAAAGGATGAGTTACGATCATTATGCGGTACAGTGGCAGCCTGTTCTGTGGCACTTGCCTTTGTATTCAAGTTAGCCTGCTGCCCGGTTTGCAAGCCATCTTCAGTCTGCTCAGAAGATCTGCTGCTATTTTGAATCCCATCCGCTACAGTCGACAGCGCTAATAGGTGCTCATGATCGATACCAAGCCATTTCATCAGCTTACCTACCCAGCCGGAGGAACTGGAGCTGCTTTCCAGTGTATAAGCGTTTGTTGTGCTTGTTTGACTCGGCTCAGCTGCCTGCTCCGCTTGCTGCTGATTGCTTGTTATGCTTGCAAGTACAGAAACAGGATTTATACTTTGTTGACCCGTTTGCCGGACTGACGACGTTGAAACAACCACGGTGTTTTCTGAGACTGGTGCTCTTCCATTTAATAAGGGGATCTCAGCTTCACCAGGAGCAGCCTGTAAGCCCAAAGCTGGCGGCTTCGCACCCCCAAGCTCCGCCATCGCTCCGCTCGGCTTCGCCGCAAGCGCCGCGCCCTGCGCCAGCAGTGCCTGCAGCTTCGCTGCTGCCGCCTGCGCCGCGCTGGTCTGCGGCTTCGCACCGCCAGCCGCCTCTGCGCTCACTGCAGCGCCGCTCCACGCGGCAAGCCCCCGCTCCAGCGCTTCTAACAGCGCATGCGCCGGTGCACCGGAGAGCGACTGCTGCAATGCGCCTACAGTCGCCCCCGTCATCGGCAGCCCGCGCTTAAAAGCCAGCGCAGCCGCCTGCATCCACTGCTGCGTATCGCCGCCTTTTGGCATGGCGGCAGCTGCTTGCTGGAACTGCTTCGCTATTTCACGAGTCAGCACTGCGCCGTCACGACGCAGATCACGCACAAGCTCAGCCGCCCATTTTTGATCGGGAAGAGCCAGAGTTTTCACCCACTCCTTCACGCTCTCTTCTGTAAAAGACGCTGCATGCTGATCGACCATTTTCAATACGAGAGTGCCGCTAGCAGACTGCGGCTGGACCTGCAGCAGGGTGGATTGACCTGGCTGCAGAGCTGTCTCCAGCTTTGCCTGCACCAGCGTTCCATTGATTTGCACCATGGCCTCATTGTTATCCATCATCTGCATGATGACACCACGCACGACCTGCCCGACTTTCAGCTCCAGCGCTTTGCTGTCCCCGGCTTGAACTTCTCCCAGCAGTCCCCTCACCAGCTGTCCGATATTCATATTCATCAAATGCCGCCGCTTCCTTCCCATTGACTCACTGCTGTGCAGCTATCTGCTCGTTCTAATAATCCTGTACCTTTATTATCGGCAATGCGCCTGTGACGATTAACGCTAATATAGAAAAATCGCTCAGAACGCCGAGCGAAGCAGAATGCTTACACCTCAACCGTTCTGAGCGATTATCAAAACAATACCTGCTGCTCGGCAAAAAGCTTTCCCAGGAAAGTTTGCCTGTGCATAGGGCTCGGTCCATATTCAAGCAGCTTCTCTCGATGAAGTTTCGTTGCATATCCTTTATGTATGGCAATCCCATATGCCGGATAGAGGGCTTCCCACTCCCCCAAGCATAAGCGATCACGAGTTACTTTCGCCACAATAGAAGCTGCAGCTATGGATTGACTTCGCGCATCGCCTTTAATAATCGCCAGCTGCGGCAAATCACAATCAACCTTTTCCGCGTCAACAAGCAGGTAATCCGGCTGCACGAGCAGCATCTCCACGCACTGCTTCATTGCAAGTCTTGCCGCTTGCTTAATATTAATCGAATCCACTATACCCGCATCCACTCGTGATACCGACCAGTCAATGGCTTCCGTTGTGATGATTTCATAGAGCTGCTCCCGGCGCTTCTCGGACAGCTTCTTCGAATCGTCCACACCTTCAAGAATTAGCCCTTCCGGCAAAATCACCGCAGCAGCAACGACATCGCCGAACAAACAGCCGCGACCGACTTCGTCGATCCCTGCTATGCTGCAATAGCCCTGCTCCCAGACCGATTTCTCAAATTCCAGCATATTTATCCCCGCTTCCCCAAAACGCCCTGGAGCTCCCATGCCCCACAAGGTTTCCTAATGTCAAAGACGCGCTTTTCAGACTCCCAGCCGCAGCTCGTTCCTTCCCATTAAAACCGATTTACTGCTTTCTCAATTTGTTCCGTCTCTATTCGTTCCCCATTAATTCCTTATTCTCACAAATAAATGGCTTCTCATAATCATCGCTATCAACCCGTCCATTTGTCAATAAGGTATCTGCCGCTTAATAAAAACAGCCTCCTCAAAAAAGAAGGAAGCTGTCCTATTTATACGATATCATCTGGCGTTTCGAGCGTGATCCGTCCGAGATTTCCAGCGCGGAGCTCACGTAAAATAATTCCGGACGCTTTCTCTAAATCCACCCGGCCCCCGCTGATAAGACAGCCCCGTTTCCGACCGATATCCTCCATGACTCGTATGATTTCTTCCCCATCATCGATATCCTTTGGCGGATCCGTTACACCGAATCGTTCGGAGATCGCAGGCCAATACCGCTTGGCCAGCTCTTTGATTGCAAAGAATGCAACATCCTCCACATTCAAAATCTGTTCCTTAATGGCACCCGTCATTGCAAGCCGGAAACCTACCAGCTGATCTTCGAACTTGGGCCACAATATCCCAGGTGTATCAAGCAGCTCCATCTCCGTACCTACTTTAATCCACTGTTGACCCTTCGTTACTCCCGGACGGTCACCGGTCGCGGCAATATGCTTACCTGCCAGTCGGTTAATCAGTGTTGACTTGCCTACATTGGGAATGCCAACGATTAATCCGCGAGATGCACGCGGTTTGATTCCTTTGGAGATCTGCTTCGAAATCTTCTCGTGAAGAAGCTCTTTTACTTTAACCGAGATTTCATTGACCTTTGTACCTGTTGAGGAATCAATCGCGATACTTGTATGTCCCTGCTCGGCAAAATAAGCCATCCATCTCTCTGTAGTCCGTGAATCAGCCAAATCCGATTTATTAAGCAAGATGAGGCGTGGTTTGCCGCCAAGAATTTCCTCGATCATTGGATTGCGGCTGGAAATAGGAATACGTGCATCAAGCAGCTCAATTGCGATATCGATCAGCTTGAGCTTGTCTTGAATTTGTCTCCGCGCCCTTGTCATATGACCGGGAAACCATTGAATTGTCATGCTGTCACCTCTATCCGTGTTTCACAAACTCAACCTTTTTGATCGGCCAGAAAATAACATCTGCCCGTCCGACAATATGACTCATTGGAACATATCCGATAATACGGCTATCTTTGCTTTCGGGACGATTATCCCCAAACGCTAAAATATAACCTTCCGGTACAATATCTGTTGTGAAGTTTTCATTCGGAAAATTCGCTGTCGGCCCATCATTATTAAAGATATGGCCTTCTGCTTTGGCATTGGCAATCGACTGCTTCAAGTAAGGCTCATCGACCTTCTTGCCATTGATATACAGATTATCGCCTTCAAGCTTCACTTTATCACCCGGCACGCCAATGACACGCTTGATGAAATCCCGGCCTTCTTCCGGCACGTGGAACACCACCACTTCACCGTGTTTTGGCTTACGGACCTCATAAATGATTTTGTTCACGATCAGGCGCTCACCTGTGTAGAAAGTTGGCTGCATAGAAGGCCCGTCTACAATAAACGGTGCAAACAGAAAATAACGAATGACGAGCACAAGCAGCGCAGCAATTGCCAGTGCCTTCACCCATTCAAAAACTTCCTTTTGTGCTTTTCCGCCCTTCGGCGGGACAGTCCTTTCAGCACCTGGATGAGTTGCTGTTTGTATATGATCCGTTTGGGATGAATCCACGCTTTCAAGATTTTTCTCATCCTCACGATGCTGTTGATCCATTAATTACACCCTCTTCTATCACAAAATCAGGCTATGTAAAAATAACGAAAGGGACTTGTTTGCGCAAGCCCCCCTCCTTGTCGTACATTAACGAATTTCTTTGATTCTCGCAGCTT
Source organism: Paenibacillus solisilvae (assembly GCF_042656405.1). Classification (NCBI taxonomy): domain Bacteria; kingdom Bacillati; phylum Bacillota; class Bacilli; order Caryophanales; family Paenibacillaceae; genus Paenibacillus; species Paenibacillus solisilvae. The sequence continues at coordinate 130,506 of NZ_JBHSOW010000028.1, forward strand.
TACCGCGAAGATTGCGAAGATAGTACAGTTTCGCGCGGCGAACTTTACCACGGCGAGTTACTTCGATCTTCTCGATTTTTGGTGAGTTAACAGGGAAAGTTCTTTCCACGCCAACACCATACGAGATTTTACGAACCGTAAAAGTTTCGCTGATGCCGCCGCCTTGACGCTTAATAACAACGCCTTCGAATAGCTGAACACGCTCACGAGTTCCCTCGATAACTTTTACATGTACCTTCAGCGTATCGCCTGCGCGAAATCTTGGAAGGTCAGTACGAAGTTGTTCATTCGAAATGATTTGTAAAAGATTCATTGTAGTTTCACTCCTTCCACCATAGGCGTTCTTATAGCTACACGGTTCCCATCTGAACCGCCTCATCGCTTAATAGCGGACCGCCCGACTTTACAAAAGCAACACCAGAAATTTTACCACATCCAAGCCCACAATACAACAACAGAATCTACCGTTTTTTCGGTTCCGGCTCAGCAGCTGTCAAATTGTTCAACCACGCCCGTTCCTTCTTCGTTAGCTCAACTTGCTCCAGGAGCTCGGGACGGCGCTGAAGTGTGCGCAGCAGCGATTGCTCACGCCGCCAAGCTTCTACATTCGCATGATGGCCCGATAAGAGCACATCAGGAACCTCCCAGCCGCGAAATACCGCTGGACGGGTATAATGCGGATATTCAAGCAAACCTGTACTAAACGAATCCGTAACTGCTGAATTCTCATTGCCAAGAACACCGGGCAGCAAACGAACGACACTATCGATTACTGTCATGGCAGGAAGCTCTCCGCCAGTCAGAACATAATCGCCAATCGAGATCTCATCTGTAACCAGATGTTCACGTATCCGCTCATCATAGCCTTCATAGTGGCCGCAAACGAAAACCAGATGCTCCTCTTTAGAGAGCTCTTCTGCTTTGCTCTGCGTGAAGGTCTCGCCTTGGGGACACATCAGAATAACGCGAGGAGCCTTTGCGCCATCTGGAGCCAAATCCTCTACCGCAGCAAACAACGGTTCCGGCTTCAATACCATCCCGCCCCCGCCGCCGTATGGATAATCATCAACGGTATTATGCTTATTGTTCGCATAATTACGAAAGTTAACGGCATTCAAGCCGACAATTCCTTTATCACGCGCTTTACCCAGAATGCTTGCGCCAAATACCCCATCAAACATTTCCGGAAACAGCGTCAAAACATCTATCCGCATCTTTAAATCAGCCCTTCCATGAGGCGGACCGTTACCAGTTTGTTTGCAACATCCACATTCAGGAGCACTTCGTCAATAACAGGAATCAGCACCTGCTTGCCTTTAGGCTGGTCAACGACCCACACATCATTAGCGCCCGGTACCAGAATTTCAGAGATAACGCCAAGCTCTTCGCCCTCTTCCGTTACAACACGGCAGCCGATAATTTGATGGTGATAATATTCGCCTTCCTCAAGCTCAACAAGGTTGTCCTTTGTCACTTTAAGTGACCAGCCTTTGTATTTCTCCACATCATTAATATTATCGTAGCCCTTCAGCTTCACGATAATCAATTCCTTATGAAGTCTCGAGGATTGAACGGTCACCTTAAGCTGTTGACTATGATCAGGACTGAGCAGGATAAGCTCACTGCCGACAGCGAACCTTTCTTCGATAAAGTCTGTTTGTGAAATGACCTTTAAATCACCGCGTATGCCATGAGTATTGACCACTTTCCCTACGGATAACCATTGTTCTTCCATCTTTTTCTACCTACCTCTTTCGTTTGTTCCATCGAAAAAGGGCTAGGACATTTATCCTAACCCTGCTTCGATGTACGATCGCTACGAAATAATGTCGACCATGACGCGTTTGTGCGATTTGACGGCAGCCGAAGTGACAACCGTCCGCAGCGCTTTAGCAATCCGTCCCTGCTTACCGATTACTTTACCGACGTCGTCGGGGTGAACCGATAGCATAAAGACGGTGCCGCGATCGTCTTCTTTCACGTCGACGCGCACGTCTTCCGGGAAATCAACTAATGCCTTAGCTATGACAAGAATCAATTCTTTCATTATCTTAAGGCCCCCCGTAAAAGAGCAAGTTATTTCTGAAGTTTAAGCTCGTGAAGCTTAGTCATCACGCCTGCTTTGGAAAGCAAGTTGCGAACTGTGTCAGAAGCTTGAGCTCCGTTTTGAAGCCACTTAAGCGCCTTCTCTTCATCGATAGATACTAGAGCCGGTTGTGCAACCGGGTTGTAAGTACCGATTTCTTCGATGAATCGACCGTCACGTGGGGAACGGGAATCAGAAACTACTACACGGTAGAAAGGCGCTTTGTGCGCACCGATACGTTTCAAACGAATACGTACTGCCAAGAAAATCACCTCCTTTAAAAGTTTTACGGGTTCTTCGTAAGCGTAAAGCTTGAGCTGTAGAACTGCAGTTCCTTAGAAAGGGAACTTCATCCCTTTGCCCATTAAGCCCTTCAGGCCTTTCATGCCGCCTTTAGGACCCTTGGGACCCATCATCGAGGAGAACTGCTTCATCATCTTCTTCATATCGTCAAACTGCTTGATCAGACGGTTAACTTCAGTTACTGATGTTCCGCTGCCTGTCGCAATCCGTTTACGTCTGCTGTGATTCAAAATTTCAGGCTTGCGTTTCTCTTCCTTGGTCATGGACTTAACAATCGCTTCGACACGGCCAATCTGCTTCTCATCAACCTTAAGATTCTTCATGTCCTTCATCTTGCCCATGCCTGGCATCATGTCCATCAGCTGATCAAGCGGACCCAGCTTCCGTACCTGCTCCATCTGTTCCAAGAAATCTTCAAACGTGAATTCAGCGGTGCGCATTTTGCGTTCCATTTCGGCAGCCTTTTCCGCATCGATGCTCGACTGTGCTTTCTCGATCAAAGAAAGCATATCGCCCATTCCGAGAATACGTGAAGCCATACGCTCTGGATGGAACGGCTCCAGCGGCTCGATCTTCTCGCCGGTTGCAGCGAATTTAATCGGGCAGCCAGTTACGGCTTTGACAGAGAGTGCGGCACCGCCGCGGGTATCCCCATCAAGCTTCGTTAGGATAACGCCTGTCAATTCAAGCTGACTATGGAAGCTCTGCGCCACATTAACCGCTTCTTGTCCCGTCATTGCATCAACAATTAGGAGAACCTCATCCGGCTTTGTCGTCTCATGAATTTGTTTAAGCTCATTCATAAGGGCTTCATCAATATGCAGACGACCGGCTGTATCTATGATCACATAGTCATGACCGTTATCTTTGGCCTGCTGCAATCCCGCCCGGGCTATATCAACAGGCGATGTTTGATCACCCATTGTGAAGACAGGTACGCCGATTTGTTCACCCAGCACTTGAAGCTGTTTAATCGCAGCGGGGCGGTAGATATCGCCCGCAATGAGCAGCGGCTTATGCTTTTCTTTAAGCAGGAGCTTCGCAAGCTTGGCAGAGGAGGTTGTTTTCCCTGCCCCCTGTAAACCCGCCATCAAGATAACGGTCGGCGGCTTGTTAGCTTTAGCAAGCTTTGTGTTCGTACCGCCCATAAGCTCGGTCAATTCTTTGTTGACGATATCAATGATGACCATACCAGGCGTAAAGCTCTTCGCCAATTCCTGTCCGATCGCCCGTTCTTTCACCTTTGCGATGAAATCCTTCACGACTTTGAAGTTTACGTCGGCCTCAAGCAGCGCCAAACGCACTTCACGCATCGCTTCGTTGACATCATCCTCCGACACTTTTCCTTTGCCGCGCAGTTTACCGAACACATTCTGCAGCCTGCTGGATAATCCTTCAAACGCCATGACAATCACCTCAAAAGGTTTGTTTAAAAACTCAACTGTTAATGTTACTCTTATGACTCTTCCGGCTCGCGCAACCCCTGGGCAATCCGCCGTAATTGCAGACTAAGCTCCATGTGATCCGTAAGTGAATCCGCTAGTGAATCAAGCTTAGCAAGCCACGCTTTGGCAGCTTCATGTTTGGCGAGCAGATGCAGCTTGCTCTCATAGCTCTCAAGCACAGCTTCTGCCCGCTTCACGCTCTCATACACGGCTTGACGGCTGATATCGAACTCAGCTGCGATCTCACCGAGGGAATAGTCATCGTGAAAATAATATTTAAGGAACGTCTGCTGCTTATCTGTAAGCAGCAGCTCGTAAAAGTCGAAGAGCATATTGATTCGGTTCGTCTTCGCCAAGGCATCAGGTTCATGGACCGTCACCACAGCCGCCCCCTTTGTCAAGGCAAACACCTTTACAGGTTTACTACGACGTTTATCATAGCGCAGACGCCTATAGGCTGTCAAGTATATTCACTTGTCACCCTAATTAAACTTCTTCTCTTTCTTCAGCATCCTGCAGCATCCGGCCAAACAGCGCATGAATGAACTGCTCGGGGTCGAATTCCTGAAGATCGTCCATTTTCTCCCCGAGGCCAACCAGCTTTACGGGCAGATCAAGCTCACTGCGGATTGCAATAACGATCCCGCCCTTTGCCGTTCCGTCAAGCTTCGTCAATACAAGTCCTGTCACACCGCTTTTCTCGCCGAAGAGCTTAGCTTGACTAAGCGCATTTTGCCCGGTCGCCGCATCCAGCACAAGCAGCACTTCATGCGGCGCTGTTGGCACTTCCCGTTGAATAACGCGGAAAATTTTGTTCAGCTCGTCCATCAGATTGTTTTTATTTTGCAATCTCCCTGCGGTGTCGCAGAGCAAAACGTCAACTTTGCGCTGTTTCGCTGCATGAATCGCATCGAACATAACCGCTGCGGGATCTGCGCCTGAATTCTGCTTTATTACATCCACGCCTACGCGCTGTCCCCAAACCTCCAGCTGCTCGATGGCCCCCGCACGAAAAGTATCACCGGCTGCGAGAAGCACGCTTTTGCCTTCACTTTTGAATTTATGGGCCAGCTTGCCGATTGTCGTCGTCTTCCCTACGCCATTGACACCTACGAATAGAATGACTGTCATTCCTTCGTCAGCCATTTTCAGCTCGGTTTGTGCATTCCCTTTAAGCAGATCAACCAATTTCTCGGACAACACCGGCTGAAGCTCGGAAGCCTCTTCAATTTTGCGTTTCTTCACTTCAACACGCAAATCATCAATCAGCTTCATGACTGTATTGACGCCGACATCCGCGCCGATCAGAATTTCCTCGAGCTCTTCATAGAACTCCTCGTCGATTTTTTTGCGGCGGGTGATAAGCTCCTCGACACGTTCAACAAACGCGTTGCGCGTCTTGGTGAGCCCTTCCTTAAACTTATTCGTTACCGCTTCTGTTTTTTGCGAAATACTTTCTTTAAGCCGTTTAAAAAAACTCATCGGGCGCCCTCCATCAAATGATTTACAAAAGCCGGGCAAGGTCAACAAAGCACCAGGCACCGGCTTTCATTCGTTCTTACCAGCCATCTAACTATTCTAATCAGACACGCGCTAAGCCGAATACTGCTCCTCGTCTTCCAATCGTACAGAAACGAGCTTCGATACTCCGCCTTCTTCCATTGTAACCCCGTAAAGAACGTCGGCTTCTTCCATCGTACCTTTGCGGTGGGTAACGACAATAAACTGCGTCAGCTCAGAGAATTCGCGAAGGTATTGGGCAAACCGCGATACGTTCGCTTCATCCAGCGCGGCTTCGACCTCATCAAGGACGCAGAACGGAACCGGCTTGACCTGCAAAATCGCAAACAGCAGGGCAATTGCAGTCAACGCCCGCTCACCGCCGGAGAGAAGCTGCAGATTTTGAAGCTTCTTGCCTGGAGGCTGGGCTACGATATCAATTCCGCTATCAAGTACACGATCAGGCTCAACCATAATCAGATCCGCGCGTCCTCCGCCAAACAATTTGGCAAAAACGATCACGAAATGTCCGCGAATCGCATCAAATGTCGCTCTGAAGCGTTTGGACATTTCATCGTCCATCTCACGGATAACCTGATAAAGCGTTGTTTTCGCTTCAATTAAGTCATTCTTCTGGTCCGAGAGGAACGTAAACCGTTCGCTTACCCGTTCATATTCCTCAATTGCTCCGAGATTAACTTCACCCAGTCCCGAAATTTTCCGCTTCAAATCTCTGACTTCGTTTTGAAGAGCCTGAATATCCTCAGGTACAGGATATCGCTCTTTGGCAAGTTCGAAGCTAAGCTCGTATTCCTCGCTCAGCTTGCGAAGCAAATTATCAAGCTCCACATCAAGACGGTTCGCTGCGATTTCAGTCTGCCTTAACTGATCCTCAACCTTACGAAGCTGATTGCGCTGATCTCTGGTTTCATTCTCTCCTTCCTCCAGATCACGAGTCATCTCTGCACGCTCGGCTCGTTTCAAATCGGTCTGGGAAGAACAAGTTTCCTTCTGGAGCTTTAATTGATTCAGCTGCTCAATCTGTCTGACGCTTTCCTCCGTATGCTGAGCCGCATCTTCTTCTTGCCTCACCAGGAGCTGCCTGAGTCCTGCCAGCTCCTGCTTGGCACGACCGATATCGATCCGGATACGTGAAGCTTGATCCTCGAAGGAAAGCTTCTCCTGATCCGTCTTGGCAGCTGCGATCTTCAAATCGGTCAGCTGGTCCTGCAGCTGCTCCTTCGCTGATTCACCTGCTTTACGGCGCTCTTCAGCAATCCGTATAGCCGTTTGAAGCTTCTCTTCTTCTACGCTTAACAGCTCTAGACGTTTCTGAGCATCCGCTGCTGATGCGGCCAGCTGCGCTCTTTCGGTTTGATTACCCGTGCGATCGGCTTCAAAGAGGTGGCGCTGCTCTTCAAGATGACGGTTTTCATTATCCAGCTGCTGGAGCTCGGCACGAATTTGCTGTTCCTCAATACGCGACTGCTCTCCTTGCCCGCGCAGGTCATCAACGTTCTGGTTGCAGATGGACTGCTCTTTGCGAAGATCGCTGATCTTATCCCGCAGCTTGTTCAGCTGAAGGTCGGTCGTCTTAACCTCTTCCTCCAGCTGCTCAATTTGCCGCTGGCGGCCGAGCAGATTAGCCCCTTTCTTCTGAAGGCTTCCTCCGCTCATGGAACCGCCGGCATTGACCACATCGCCTTCCAGTGTTACAACCCGGAATCTATATTGACATCTGGAAGCAATTCGATTGGCCTGCTCCAAGTTTTCGGAGATTAATACGTTTCCGAGCAGATTCTCCACAATAGATCCATATCGGGACTCAAAGGATACCAGCTCGGCTGCGACGCCGACAAAACCTTCCAGCCCTGCAATCATTCGTTTATCCTGCTCGGAAATGTTACGGCTGCGGATGACATCAAGAGGCAGGAAGGTCGCCCTTCCTAATTGACGCTGCTTAAGGAAAGCGATAGCCGACCGGGCACTCCTCTCATCACTCATAACCACATGCTGCAAAGCCCCACCAAGAGCGGTCTCAATGGCAAGCTCCACCTTCTCTGGCACACGAATGAGCTCCGCAACAGCACCATGTACGCCCTCAATGCCGCCTGTAGAGCGGCGCGAAGCTTTCAGAACCTCACGGACACCCTGCATAAACCCATCCAGGTCATCCTGCATTTCTTTCATCGTATCGCGGCGGGAACGAAGCGCTTCAAGCTTCTGCTCCCATTTACGGACAGCAGATTGCGCTTCTTCGAGCAGCTTCTGCCCGGCGGAGAGCTTCTCGCTTTCTTGAATATATTTGTTACGAACGGACGAAATCTCATTAACCGTCACTTCAAGACGTTTACCCAGCTCAGAACGCTTAGCGCTCAGCTTCTGGTTCTGCTCCTGCCACTTGGCATTCTCGTCGCCCAGCCGTTCGAATCTTCTCTGCAGCGCTTCCTCTTGCTGTACAGCATAGCGAATTTCATTACGCAGCTGCGCCATGGAGCTGAGAATATCAAGCAGCTCGCTCTTCAAGGAATCTTCAGCCTCTCCAGATGCTGAAGCAGAGGTGCCAAGAAGCTGAATCTCTTCTTCCTCCAGCTTGATGCGCAGCGCCTGAAGCTGGTTCTCTAATGCTGCAGCTCTGCCGCGGAACTCTGCTTCTTCTTTGGCAAGCGAGCTAATCCGCTCTGTCTGTGCGGTTATGGATGTCTCTAGCTGAGTGCGGTTCTGTTCAAGGTTTTTCTTACGTTCCTTCAATACTTCCCCGTAGCCCTCGCATTTCTCATAATCTTCGCTGACTTGAAGCATCGACTCATGAAGGCGGTCCAGCGACTCCTCCAGTTCACGCAGCTTGAGGCGATCCTTCTCAAGCAATGCATCATGTTTACTTACGACTGTAGAGAGTGTAAGCTGCTCTTCCTGCAGCTTCTTCATGCGAATATTAGATTCATTCCATGAGGTATGCACGGCTTCAATGCTATGTACGTACATGGAAATTTCGGATTTCTTCAGTTGGTCGCGCAGCTGCTTGAAGTGGACCGCCTTCTCCGCTTGCTCACGGAGCGGTTCTACCTGTGCCTCAAGCTCGGAGACCAAATCATGAATACGCAGCAAGTTGCTCTCGGTATCATCGAGCTTCTTCTGCGCTTCTCGTTTACGCGATTTATATTTGACAATTCCGGATGCTTCTTCAAAAATACCCCGGCGATCCTCAGAGCGCGTGCTTAAAATCTCCTCGATCCGACCTTGTCCGATAATGGAATACGCTTCTTTACCAATACCCGTATCCATGAATAATTCCGTTATATCTTTGAGCCGGCAGGACTGCTTGTTAATCATATACTCGCTGTCGCCGCTGCGATGGACACGACGTGTCACCGTCACTTCATTGTACTCCAAGGGCAAAGCACCATCGGTATTGTCGAGTGTCAGCGACACCTCACCGAAGTTAACGGCTTTGCGTGCATCACTTCCGGCAAAGATGATGTCTTCCATCTTCCCACCGCGCAGACTCTTCGCACTTTGCTCGCCAAGCACCCAGCGGATACTATCGCTTATATTGCTTTTTCCGCTGCCGTTTGGTCCAACAACTGCCGTTATACCACGGACAAACTCCAGCTCCGTTTTATCGGCAAACGATTTGAATCCTGCTAATTCAATCCTTTTCAGGAACATAGCTTTGCCTTCACCTCAACGCCTATTGTACCATAATTGTCATAAAAGAGTAGGTTCATTTCCCCATCCCCCTAAGGCAGTCCAGGATCATTCCGATAGACGCAAAAAACCCCGGTTTACCAAAAAAGGCCACCAGGGTTCCTAACCATTCAAGGGGTGCTTTCAATCAGCCAGCTTTTTCCAAGCTTCCGCAGCAGCCTGCTGCTCCGCTTCTTTCTTAGTCCGCCCAATACCTGTGCCGTATGGGATTTCCCCAATCAGCACTTCGATAACAAACTCACGGTCATGTGCCGGTCCGCGTTCTTCCGTAATCCGATATTCAATAGGTCCCATGCTTGCATGCTGAGCTTTCTCCTGCAGGGTGGATTTGAAATCCTTTACGAGCAGCCCGCCATTGCTGTCAATATGAGGAAAGATATGGACAGCCAGAAAAGATCGCACGGCATCCACGCCTTGATCCAGATAGATAGCTCCGATAAAGGATTCGAACAAATCAGCCAATAGCGCGGGCCGTTGTCTGCCTCCAAGCTGCTCTTCCCCCCGTCCAAGCAGGACATGAGCACCAAGCTCAAGCATCTCGGCAAAACGAGCAAGTGAAGGCTCACAAACAATTGAAGCACGCATTCTCGTAAGCTGTCCTTCCGGCCGTTCCGGGAATGTCCGGTACAAAAACTCCGACACCGTTAGCTGCAGGACAGCGTCACCAAGAAATTCGAGCCGTTCATTATGTTCAAGTGCGGTTTGTCTATGCTCATTTACGTAAGAAGTATGGGTAAACGCCTGCCTGAGCAGGCGTATCGTACGGAAGCGAACTTGCAGCTGCTGCTGAAGTTCCTCAAAGCTATCATGCTTCATATTTCTTCATCACGATCGTGGCGTTATGACCGCCGAAACCGAACGAGTTGGACAATGCGATTCGAACATCCGCTTTACGCGGCGTATTCGGCACATAATCAAGATCGCATTCCGGATCCTGATTGTCCAGGTTGATGGTTGGCGGAATAATTCCATTCACAAGTGTCAGACCGAGAATAACGGCTTCCACGCCGCCAGCTGCACCAAGCAGATGACCGGTCATCGATTTGGTTGAGCTTACTGCAAGCTTGTAGGCTGCTTCACCAAACGCTTTCTTAATGGCCGTCGTTTCGGAACGGTCACCGACCGGTGTCGACGTGCCATGCGCGTTTATGTAATCAACCTCTGCCGGCTCTATGCGGCTGTCCTTCAGAGCTTTAACCATACAGCGGGCTGCGCCATCCGGATCCGGCTCCGTCATATGGTGAGCGTCTCCGCTCATGCCATAACCAATCACTTCCGCATAGATTCTGGCACCGCGTTTAACCGCATGGTCCAGTGATTCCAGAATCATGACGCCTGAACCTTCGCCCATAATAAAACCGTCACGATCCGTATCGAAAGGCCGGCTTGCTTTTTCCGGCTCATCATTACGCGTTGACATCGCTCTCATCGAACAAAAGCCTGCCATGCCGGTAGGACGAATGGTTGCTTCCGCACCGCCGCAAATCATCACTTCGGCATCTCCGCGCTGGATCAGCTTGTACGAATCACCTATGGAATGCGTACCTGTTGCACAAGCTGTTACTGCTGTGCTGTTCGGACCCTTTGCACCAGTTGCCATCGATACTTGACCCGAAGCCATATTTGCAATCATCATCGGGATAAAGAACGGGCTAACGCGCTTAGGACCTTTTTCAAGCAAAATATTATGCTGATCTTCCCAAGTACCAAGTCCGCCAATACCAGATCCAATCATGACACCGACACGTTCCGGATCGACATCATTGCCGATATCGAGGTTCGCATCTTTAATGGCAAGCGTACTGGCAACTACCGCAAATTGAACGAAACGATCCATACGGCGCGCTTCCTTCTTGTCGATATTGTAATCTTCCGGATTGAAGTTCTTAATTTCAGCAGCAATTTGGGTTGGATATTCGGAAACATCGAAAGCTTCGACATGTGATACGCCTGACTTTCCTTCCATTAAGTTACCCCAAAACTCATTCAAATCGGAACCGAGCGAGGTCATGACCCCCATGCCCGTAACGACCACTCTCTGTTTCATTTCTACTCACCTCTGATGGAAAACGATAATGGTATTTAACAAATATCTATGAAAAACGCTGATGCGCTGCTCATGTTCAGATTCCTTTAAAAGCTGCAGGAGATGGAGATAAGTCCCGTTTTGAAACGGGACTTATCAGCTTTAATTAAGCATTGAGAGAAGATATGTAATTCACTACTTCTCCTACACTTGTGATTTTCTCTGCATCTTCATCAGAAATCTCCATATCGAACTCATCTTCCAGTTCCATGACTAATTCGACGACATCAAGAGAGTCTGCGCCAAGATCTTCTTTAAAAGAAGCTTCAAGCGACACTTCCGACTCGTCAACGCCAAGGCGGTCGACAACGATGCGTTTTACACGATCATAAACATCGGACATCCGGTTCACCTCCTCCATGGTATTATACGAGAACTGCGGACAAAATGCCATACATCTATCTTAGGGCAAAAATGACTTTCCAGGAGAGTAAAACTACATATACATTCCGCCGTCTACATGGATCGTTTGGCCCGTCATGTACGAAGCCGCCCCGGATGCCAGAAAACGAACTGCGGCTGCAATGTCCTCCGGATCGCCCAGCCGGGCAAGCGGAATTTCTCCTGCAAGCTTCGTTTTCACTTCCTCAGGCAGCTTGTCTGTCATCTCGGTCTTGATAAATCCCGGCGCCACACAGTTGACGGTAATGCCTCTGGATGCAAGCTCCTTGGCGGAAGCTTTGGTAAGGCCGATGACGCCTGCTTTAGCAGCGACATAGTTAGCCTGCCCAGGATTGCCGAGAACTCCGACAACCGATGAAATGTTAATAATCCGGCCGGAGCGCTGTTTCATCATCGGACGGGTAACCGCCTTGATTCCATTGAATACGCCCTTGAGGTTCGTCTCAATAACTTGATCGAACTCTTCCTCTTTCATGCGCATGATTAGATTGTCACGTGTAATACCCGCGTTATTCACCAGGATGTCAATAACGCCAAACGTATCAATGACTGATTTTACCATTGCTTCGAACTCGTCTGTCTTGCCAACGTTCGCCTGAAGTACAAGTGAACGGCGGCCGAATGCTTCAACTGCCTGAGCAGTTTCTGCAGCAGCGGCTTCGCTGCCCGAATAATTAATAGCTACGTCCGCGCCTGCTTCAGCCAGTGCCAGGGCGATCGAACGGCCAATACCGCGGGATGCGCCTGTTACGAGCGCGACTTTACCTGTGAGGTCTGCAAACAAGTGGAACACTCCCTTCCTCTTGGAGAGGTCCGAGGGGTTTGCCTCTGGACTCCCTTTTTAACCGTTTTTAATTTCAAAATGAAATTAGTTTGAAAATAGTTTAACGTTCAAATGACATCCCCCTAAATCCCCCTTTAAAAGGGGGACCCCAAGGGCCCCGGCCCTCTGGACACCCGGATGTTTGCCTAAAGAGGTATGGAGCGTCTGATGCGCAAAGAATCCAACTTTTAGAGAACGTGGTACTGAACCCTTAAGTGAACCTTTAGGAACAATAATGACTTAAATGAAAAGGAAGATCCTAGACCTAAGCTTAGATTAAAACCGAAAATCAGCCTTGCCCCTAGCTCAACATTTCTCTTCGAAGACTCCCAGTATTTAAATCTCCGCTGCTTGAAGGGATTCTAAGGAGTTAACGGAGATAATGGTTACGGATTTGTCGATTTTTTTGATTAGCCCGGCTAAGACGGTGCCTGAGCCGATTTCAACGAAGGTATCTACACCTTCATTGATTAGATAGCGGATGCTGTCTTCCCATAGAACAGGTGAGTAAACCTGTTCCTCCAACAGCCGGCGGATCTCTGATGCTTGAGTAACCGGCTGCGCCGTTACATTGGCTATTACAGGAATCGATGCATCGCTCATGCTAATGCTTGATAATACATCCGATGCCAGTCTCTCGGCTGCCGGCTTCATTAATGAAGAATGGAACGGTCCGCTTACTTCCAGCGGGATCACCCGCTTCGCGCCTGCTTCTTTGCCGCGCTCAACAACACCTTGCACACCTGCAGCTGTTCCGGAAACAACAATTTGACCTGGGCAGTTTACGTTTGCGAGCTCAACGGCTCCCGCTTCCGCCGATACCGACTGACAAAGAGCCGCGAGCGCATCACGCTCAGCTCCAAGCACAGCCGCCATCGCACCTTGGCCGCTTGGTACTGCTTGTTCCATGAATTGACCGCGGGCACGCACAGTGCGGACGGCATCTTCAAAGGATAATACGCCAGCTGCAACCAATGCGCTGTATTCGCCAAGACTATGACCTGCTGCATAATCCGGCTTAATTCCCCGGTCTTTGAAAGCTTCAAGCAGGGCTATACTGACAGTGAGCAGTGCGGGCTGTGTATTAGCCGTCTGCTTCAATACTTCTTCAGGACCGTTAAATATGATTTCACTAAGATTAAAGCCTAATGCTTCGTCTGCACGGTCAATGACCGCGCGCGAGACATCGAATGCTTCGTATGCGTCTTTCCCCATGCCTACGGCTTGCGCACCTTGTCCTGGAAATACGAATGCGATTTTACCCATTGCTTCTTTTCCTCCAAACGATGACGATATTAACGGTCAATAATTACCAAACAAGTACCGATGCACCCCATGTTAAACCGCCGCCAAAGCCAACGAGTACAAGTGTGTCGCCTTCATGAACACGATCCTGCTCAACAGCTTCAGCAAGCGCAATCGGTATCGAAGCCGCCGATACGTTTCCGTATTTATCCAGGTTGATCATGCTTTTCTCAGCTGGCAGGTCGAGCCTGTTCAGAGCAGACTGAATGATGCGGATGTTCGCTTGATGCGGAATGAGCAAATCAATATGACTTTTATCCAAACCGGCCTTTCGCAGTGCTTCTTCAGCCGCATTACCCATTATGCGTACGGCAAATTTGAATACTTCGCTTCCAGCCATATAAATGAAATGTTTCTTGTCTGCAATACTCTCCGGAGTCGAAGGAATACGTGAACCGCCGCCGCAAACCTTCAACAGCTCGCCTCCGGAGCCATCAGCGCCAAGCTCGAAGGAGCGGAAGCCTCTGCCTTCTTGCACTTGCCCAAGAACAACGGCACCGGCTCCATCACCGAACAGAATGCATGTATTGCGATCCGTGTAATCTGTAATACGCGAGAGACATTCAGCTCCAATAACGAGTGCATGTTTGTACATTCCTGTCGCGATCATATTGGATGCCGTTGCCAATCCATAGATAAAGCCTGAGCAGGCAGCCGATAAATCAAAGGCTGCTGCTTTCTTGGCTCCAAGCTTATCCTGGAGCAAACAGGCCGTTGAAGGAAAGAACATATCCGGAGTAATGGTTGCTACAATGATAAGATCGATCTCCTCGGCAGTGATTCCTGCTGCTTGGAGAGCGATTTTGGATGCTTCAAAAGCTAAGTCGGATGTGGCCTGCTCCGCCGCAGCTATACGACGCTCACGTATTCCCGTCCGGGTCACGATCCATTCGTCATTTGTTTCAACCATTTGCTCTAATTCATGATTCGTTAAAATCCGTTCCGGCACATATTTACCGGTTCCAATGATACCTACAGGATTTAATTGCATCTTCCCACTCACTTCCTGCTAATTTCCGCTGCAATCGATGAAATCAACTGACTTTCAATAGCTACCTTCGCTTGTCTGATGGCGCTCTTAACCGCCTTAACATCCGAAGATCCGTGACATTTAATCACAAGTCCATTGATTCCGAGCAAAGGCGCGCCGCCATGTTCTTTGTAGTCCATCTTCGTGCGCAGCTGCCTCAGCTTAGATTGCATGATCGCTGCTGCTAATTTGGTTAGAAGCGAGCTTGTGAAAGCATCGCGGATTGTTTTGAATAATGTGCCTGCGGTGCCTTCCATTGCTTTAAGCATGATATTTCCGGCAAAGCCATCGCATACGAGCACATCGCAGTTTCGTACGAGCACATCTCTGGCCTCTACGTTACCGATGAAATTAATCGGGGCGCTCTTGAGCAGCTCGAAAGCTGTTTTGGTCAGCTCATTCCCCTTCATTTCCTCGGTCCCTACATTTAATAAACCGACCCGGGGATTGTTGAGACCGTTGACCTTCTGACGATAAATACTGCCCATAATGGCATATTGCAGCAGATGCTCCGGCTTGGCATCCATGTTCGCGCCAAGATCAAGAGCGAGCACTCCGGCATCATCCATAGTCGGCATCATCGTCACCAATGCAGGCCGTTCAATGCCGTTCATCCGGCCAACGACAAGAAGCCCTGTCGTCATGAGTGCGCCGGTATTCCCCGCCGAGAGCATCGCATCCGCTTGCCCATCTTTTACAAGCTGGCCGGCCATGACCATGGACGAGCTCTTTTTGCGCCGCACCGCTTTAACCGGTTCCTCATCCGGACCAATGACATCATCCGCATGAATAATGGTTAGATTAGACGGCTTCGCTCCGCCGAGATGTTCCTCGATTTGAGCGGTGTCGCCAACGAGCAGCAGTTGTATGGCTGGCCACTCGGTTGCTGCTGCAAGCGCACCTTTAACGATAAGAGAAGGGGCATGATCTCCCCCCATCGCATCAATTGCGATCCGCACCTTCATTTCCTCCCTCGATGACCGTTTCGCCAGCGGACCGGTAAATAACAAAATGACCCTGGAAGACCATTTCATCACCTACATATGAAAAAACTTCAACCTTCGCCTTCGTTTGACGACCCGAAATGGACCTCACATAAGCTTTGGCGATACATTTCTCACCAAGCTTAACCGATCGTACAAAACGGATGTCTGCCGCTGACGTTAAAGCAATTTCATCATTAATTACCGCAACCGCAAGCGAATTCGCCTGCGCAAATACATGATGACCGCGGGCGATACCGGTTCTAGAAAACACATGTTCCTCACGAATTTCAAAAATTGAAATGCCGCTGCGGTCAAGCTGCAGGTCGACAATATCTCCGATGACCTCATGCAGAGGCAATGAACGGACAGCATCATACGAACGCTCCGCCATTAGCTTCATACGTTCCCGCAGCTCGGGTATGCCTAGCTCCAATCGGTCAAGCCGCACGGTTTGAATACTTACCTTTAATTGACGCGTCAGCTCCCGATCCGTTATGAAAGGATTCTCGTCGATGAGACGGGAAAGCTGTTGATGCCGTTGACGTTTGGGGATACGTTCGATGGTCCGCACCACCTTTGCCTATTATTCTAAGTATGTGCCTCAGCTGCGCTTCGTACCCTTTATGATTCGAAACCTCACAGCTCTTTGCAGATACAACGCATGGAGATCTTACAATCAGCTATTATAACCAGGTACTAACAGTATATAAAAGAATGCGCTCCTGCGCAATGTCGTCGTCCATTTCACTTCTGCTGCATGACCAGGATATCAAAAAAAATAGCACCTCACCGCGGGATGAAGTACTACTTATTCGAACTATTGTTTGATGATCTCTCTTGTTTTATAATAACCGCAAACTTTACATACTCGGTGAGCCAATTTCAACTCTCCGCACTGCTCACATTTCACCATACCCGGCACCGCCAGTTTAAAATGTGTACGGCGTTTGTCACGACGAGTCTTGGATGTTCTACGTTGTGGTACTGCCATGTTTCCCACCTCCTTCAAAAAATTAGGAACCGGCAGCTTCCTAAAGCTCCGAACCTACTGATCCTTAAACAAATCTTGCAACGCGGCCAGCCGAGGATCAATACGCTCCTTCGAGCATCCGCAGTTTCCCTCATTCAAGTTGGCGCCGCAGGTTTGACAAAGCCCTTTGCAGTCTTCGTCGCAAAGCGGTATGAATGGTAAAGCGAGCATCATCGTTTCTTCAAGAAACGGGTCAAGTTCAACTTTATCTTCATCCACCGGAGTGATTTCTTCATCTTCTTCCCCGGATTTAGCCATTGCAGCCGTTGGTTTGAACCGCTCATGAAATGGAATGACAAAATGTTCTTTTGTCGGGTCCAAGCAGCGGGAACATGCAAACTCAACATCGATCGACAGTTCGCCCTCCACATGAGCAATACCGTCTTCCCCTCTTGCGTTTAAATCGACTTCAAGGGGACTTGTACGAATGACATCTTTACGCACTTGCAGTAACCAATCCGCGTTTAAACTGGCACGCAGCGGCACTTTCGATTCTTTGGCAATTAATTCTTTAACCTGAATCTCCATCGTATCACTCCAAACAAACAAAGATTATTATATCTATTATTGAATCATTTTGTCAACATTTTCACGGCGTGATATAGTAAAAACATACGTTAATTCGTTCGGAGGACAAGCGCATGCGAACAGTCGGCCTAATTGTGGAGTACAATCCGTTTCACAACGGTCATCTCTATCATTTACAACAATCACGAAAAATAACGGAAAGCGATGCGGTTGTCGCGGTAATGAGCGGACATTTTCTGCAGCGCGGCGAACCGGCGCTGCTGAATAAATGGACGCGCGCCGAGATGGCCTTGCGCGGCGGCTGCGATTTGGTTATCGAGCTGCCGGTGGCCTATTCCACGCAGGCTGCGGAATGGTTCGCCTTTGGCGCCGTGAAGCTGCTGGCGGCAACCGGCGTCGTAGACGCCTTATGTTTCGGCAGCGAGGCCGGAGATATCGGGCCGCTGCGCCGCATCGCGCGGATGCTCGCGCATGAGCCGGAGTCCTTCGGGCGGCTCATGGCGGATACGCTTGCAGCAGGCGTGAGCTATCCGGCTGCTTATAGCGAAGCCGTGCGGCGGTTCATGTCCGCTGCAGGCGATGACGAAGCCGCAGCGTTCGGACTGTCACAGCCCAATAATACGCTGGGGCTGCATTACCTGCTGGCGCTGGAGCGAATTGGCAGCGCGATCGAGCCCTTTTCGATCCGGCGCGAGAAAGCCGGATACTCACAATCCACCATTACAGATGCGCAAATCGCCAGCGCCACAGCGATCCGCAAGCTTGTCGCTGAAACCGCCTCACCGCGGGAAGCAGCGCCGTTTATCCCGGCCTCAACTTTAGAGCTGCTGCTGCGTGATAGCGAAGCAGGCCGCGGGCCAATCGGCTGGCCGATGTTCGTGAAGCCGCTCTTCCATAAGATTCTAAGTGAATCCAGGGAAACATTGGAGGGCTATCACGAAATGAGCGAAGGCTTGGAGTACCGCTTGAAACATGCAATCCCTACCCTGCCATCCTTAGAGATTGATACCCTTCTGGATGCCCTCAAAACGAAACGCTATACGCGAACGAAACTCCAGCGTGCGCTGCTTTCCGTTCTGCTTGGACACCGCAAGGATTTATTATCTCCGAATCAGCTGCGAGAGGGCGTCCAGTACATTCGTGTCCTAGGCTATACTGCTAAAGGACGCGGGCTGCTCAAGAGAATGCGCAAATCCGCATCGCTCCCTGTTCTTCAAAGCGCAGCAA
Source organism: Paenibacillus solisilvae (assembly GCF_042656405.1). NCBI lineage: Bacteria > Bacillati > Bacillota > Bacilli > Caryophanales > Paenibacillaceae > Paenibacillus > Paenibacillus solisilvae. The sequence goes on from NZ_JBHSOW010000028.1 coordinate 148,965, forward strand.
GAGCCGATGCGCGATACCCATACTTAGAGCTGGATGTACAAGCCAGTTCAGTTTATGCGCTCGGATGGCCGACTGCCGGCGCGAAGGATTTATTAAGGGATTACTACGACAAACCCGTTACTTTGGAGCCATAACCACAGGAAGGTTCTAGGATCGGTAAGACAAGCGTACAATGTAGTGGCTGTTTTGTCCAAGCTACTCTAGTGGAACGGAGCTGAAGTGGTATGATCCGCACCTTGCTGCTTGCTTGCTTGTCGATCCTATTGGTCGCTACAATTATTTACCGCCCCGATGATGCTTTCCAAGCTTCGCTGCAGGGCTTGACGATCTGGTGGAATATCGTCTTCCCGGGTCTTCTCCCCTTCTTAACTCTGCTCGAGCTGATGCTTGCTTTCGGTGCTGTTCACGCCTTTGGAGCCTTGCTCGATCCATTGATGCGCCGACTGTTTCGTTTACCCGGAGAAGCCGGGCTGGCGCTCGCTTTCGGGTGGTCTGGCGGATTCCCCTCCGGTGCAGAGACAGCGGCAGCCCTTCGCCGAAGCGGTACCCTGACTCGCAGCGAAGGACAGCGCCTGCTTGCAATGGCTCACATGCCGAATCCTCTTTTCATGCTGCTCGTCGTCGGTTCAGGCTTCTTGAAGCGCCCTGAGCTCGGTGCAGCGATCGCTGTCGCTGTATGGGCATCCGCCATAACGGTCGGGTTCCTGCATAGCAGATTAAGCGCCGGAACCATCACCGGCCACGAGGCATCTCCGCCCGCCAGCGGCAGCAGTCATTACCGTATTGCAGGCAGCTCACTGCGTAAAGCTGCTCATGCGATGGCAGAAGCGAAACAGAAGGATGGCCGCACATTCGGCAAAGCACTCGGTGACTCCGTCATTGCCTCGGTATACAAGCTAATGGCTGTCGGCGGTTATATGATGATCGGCGCCGTTCTCGTAAGGTTGCTGGAACCGTTAATGCCAGGCGCTCTCCCCGGCTTCATTCTGCCAGGCCTAATTGAAAGCCATATCGGCGCCTACTCTGCAGCTGTCGCCAAATTCGATGGCGGCATGACCTGGAACGCCGCAGCAACTGCAGCTGTTCTTAGCTGGGGCGGAATCAGCGCCCTCCTTCAAGCCGGAACCGTCATGGCCGGTACGGACTTATCGACTCGATCACTTGCAGTCATACGCCTGCTGCAAGCTGCGGTCGCTTTCACTTTCACACTCCTGCTCTGGCAGCCTTTATCCAGCCTCATGACGAGGATCATTCCTGCTTCCGTTCCAGCCCTTCTGCCAATCGGAGCTGCCAATTCACCGAACCCAACCGTTATTCATGCCGTGGAGCTTCACTCCCTATGGCCATATGCACCATTTATGCTTGCCGCGTTCATCAGCGCATTAGCAATCCTAACCTTGACTTCAAGCGGTGCTTCCAGCTTGTTTAAGCGCTAAAACGCCGCATAATGCCGAAAGCAGCACTAGCGGCGTCATATAATCACAGCGTTTTCCCATATTTTAACGCTAGAGCCTCAGCAACCTCAGGCGGCACAAGATCCGCTACATTTCCTTGGAATTTGGCGATCTCCTTCACGATACTTGAGCTCAAATAAGAATATTTGGGATTGGTCATCATGAATATCGTTTCAATATCGCCGTCTAATTGATGGTTCATCGAGGCAAGCTGCAGCTCGTACTCAAAATCCGTGATCGTCCGAATGCCGCGTACGATTACCTGAGCCTTACTCTTACGCATGAAACGAACCAATAAGTCACGGAAGCTGTCAACGGAAACGTTAGGGAGATCACGTGTCACCTCGGTAAGCAGCGCTTTGCGCTCATCGACGGAAAAAAGTGGATTCTTACCCGTGTTATTGAGCACAGCGACAATTAAATGATCGAATTGCTTGGCTGCACGTTTAATGATATCGACATGTCCGCAGGTTACCGGATCGAAGCTCCCGGGGTAAACGGCCACTCTTGGTTCCGTTGTTCTTGCTGTTGGTGTGCCTTGCATCGTTATTCCTCCATTTGTACAGGTGAACCGCTTTCGAATTCAGGACGGTACCGGTAAATCGTAACCGCTGTGTCTCCATACTGCGTGCGCTTGATTTGATCATAGCCAGGCAGTTCTTCAGGGTAGCTGTGAGCGGCATCATGCTCGACCACAATAACTGCGCTGGGTTCAAGCAGCTTACGCTGAGCCAGCTCCTGCATCAAGTTATCCATCTCTTTCATCCGGTAAGGCGGATCCAGAAACACAATTCGAAAAGCAATACCGCGTTTCTCTAGCGCCTTCACTGCGCGCGTAGCCTCATTCCGATAAATCTCGGAGGATGCAGCAAGACCCGCTGCCTGAATGTTATGCTTAATAACCTCAATGCTGGCGCCTTCAAGATCGACGAATACTGCCCTATCCGCGCCTCTGCTTAACGCCTCGATGCCTAATCCGCCCGTACCTGCAAACAAATCCAACACCCGACCGCCGTCAAAATAAGGACCGATCATGCTAAAAATCGCTTCCTTCACCTTATCCGTCGTCGGACGGGTATTTGTTCCCGGCACCGCTTTCAAAGCACGGCCCTTGGCTGTACCCGCTATAACTCTCAAAAATGTCTTGCCCCTTTCACGTGTTCACTGCTGATATCGTACCATCTTTTGCTTGGTTGTAAAAGCTTTAGTCATGCGGACCTGCCGCGCGGTCTATATATAAGCATAGCTTCCGCAATTATATTTTAGGAGGAATTCGCATGCAAGATCCACAACCGGTCACCATTCTTCCCATCCCTTTCGACTGGGGCGCTAGTAAACGGGGCGCAGACAGCGGAGCTGCAGCGATTCTACAGTCTGGACTAACGAACAAACTCCAGCTTCTTGGCCGTGAATATGAAATAAGATCAACCGGTTATCTCCCTCCACCGGCCTCTGATCGACGGACGCTTGACCGAATGAAGCATTGGGGCCGCGTCCTCGCAATGAGCGAGGCAGTCGCCAGGGAAACAGCCATCATTTCCGGCCAACATACCTTCCCACTTGCGCTTGGCGGCGATCACAGCATCGCAATCGGTACAATCGCCGGGATCACGCAGCATAAACAACGGCTCGGCGTCATTTGGATTGATGCTCATGCTGATCTGAATACACCTGCAACCTCGCCTTCTGGCAACATTCACGGCATGGCATTAGCCGCAGGGCTTGGTCTTGGGGATACCCGCTTCACCTCTCTCAACGGCAAACAGCCGAAGCTGCAGCCGCAAAGAGTTGTTCTCGTGGGTGTCCGGGAGCTTGATGAAGGCGAGAAACAAATCATCAGAGAGCAGCATATTACCTGCTTCACAATGCATGACATCGACAGGTTAGGAATGTCGCGGGTGATGGAGGAAGCCATCGGCATCGCTTCTCACGAATCCGACGGCGTCCATGTCAGCTTCGACATCGACAGCGTCGATCCAAGGGAAGCTCCGGGAACCGGTACGCCGGTCCGGGGAGGGCTCAATTACAGAGAAGCACATTTAGCCATGGAAATGCTCTACAATGCGCGAACCGTAACCTCTGCTGATTTTGTTGAAGTGAACCCGCTCCTCGATAACAGTCACCTTACAGCAAAACTATCCGTTGAACTCATCGCTTCGCTGCTCGGAGAACAAATTCTTTAACGATCCTGTGCGGCAAAAAAGCGGATGTCCCTCGATTGAAGGGACATCCGCTTTCTTGTTAACGAAACAAATAGATGAATTCGGGTCATGCATAATGACAAGCTGCCCAGTGGTTCGGACGAACTTCACGGAAATCCGGCTGTTCCACTTTGCACAGATCTGTTGCCATCGGGCAGCGCGTGCGGAACTGACAGCCGCTGGGCGGGTTGATTGGACTCGGCAGATCGCCTGTCAGTACAATTCTCTCTTTGTTCTCCTCAATATCCGGATCCGGAATCGGAATTGCCGACATCAAGGCTTTCGTGTAAGGATGCTGCGGATTCGAATACAACTCCTCGCTATCCGCAAGCTCAACCATTTTACCCAAATACATGACGGCTACACGGTCACTGATATGCTTAACCATCGCAAGGTCATGTGCGATAAACAAGTAAGTTAAACCGTAATCGCGCTGAAGATCCTGAAGCAGATTGACAACTTGAGCTTGGATGGATACATCAAGGGCAGAAATCGGCTCGTCACAAACGATAAATTTGGGATTAACCGCAAGCGCCCGCGCAATTCCTATCCGCTGCCGCTGACCGCCGGAGAATTCATGCGCATAACGAGCAGCATGTTCGGGACGCAGGCCGACACGGTCAAGCAGTCGTTCCACCTGCAGCTTGCGCTCCTTACGGCCGGATGTCAGGTTGTGAATATCAAGCGGTTCGGCGATCAGATCCTCAACCGTCCAGCGCGGATTCAAGGATGCATAGGGATCTTGAAACACCATCTGCATTTCGCGGCGCAAGGCTTTGAGCTTCGAGCCTCGCGCTGTCATGATGTTCTCGCCGTTGAATTTCACAGAGCCGCCAGTCGGTTCGTACAAACGAAGCAGGGTTCTGCCTGCTGTTGACTTACCGCAGCCGGACTCGCCGACCATACCGAGCGTTTCACCTTTGCGAATGCCGAAGTTTAAGTCATTGACCGCTTTTAGCGTGTTCCCTTTGCCAACGGTAAAAAACTTTTTCAAATGATCCACTTCAATCAACATCGGGGACTCTTGGTTTGATTTCATGCTGTTACCCCCTTGCGGGCTGAATCATGCAGCCAGCATTTTGCCGTTTGTGTATCGCTGATTGTATAAGTCGGAGCGTCTTTGTCCACGCAGATACGCATCGCATAGTCGCAGCGTGCACAGAATGCGCAGCCCTGAGGAGGCTGGGACATATCCGGCGGCGTACCGATGATCGGAATAAGAGGCTCATCCTTCTTCTGATCAAGTCTTGGCAAAGAACGTAATAATCCCTTGGTGTAGGGATGCTGCGGATTACGGAAAATCTCATGCTTCGTACCGGTCTCTACTACTTTGCCGGCATACATAACCACAACACGGTCACACATATCAGCCACAATGCCCAGATCATGGGTGATCAAGATGATGGACGTTCCTGTTTTCTTCTGCAAATCCTTCATTAGCTGCATGATTTGCGCTTGTATGGTTACGTCGAGTGCTGTGGTAGGCTCATCCGCAATAAGCAATGCAGGATCGCAAGCCAGAGAAATCGCAATCATCACCCGCTGTCTCATACCGCCGGAGAATTGATGCGGATATTCATGGACACGAGCTTCCGCATTCGGAATCCCAACCAGTGTCAGCAGCTCCGCCGCGCGTCTGGATGCTTGAGCACTGCTCAGTTTTTGATGTTTAATCAATACTTCAGAAATCTGTCTGCCTACCGTGAGCGTAGGATTAAGCGAGGTCATCGGATCTTGGAAAATCATCCCGATTTCCTTGCCGCGGATGGCCTCCATCTCTTTCTCAGTCTTCGTAAGCAGCTCCTGCCCCATAAATTCGATAGAGCCTTTCTTCACGATGCCTGGCGGCGACGGAATAAGACGAAGAATGGATTGCGCCGTAACGCTCTTACCGCTGCCGGACTCGCCGACTATAGCCACCGACTCTCCGCGATTCATTTCCAAGTCAAAACCCCGGACAGCCTGTACCTCTCCACCACGCACATGAAAGGAGACATGCAAATCAGAAATACGCAAAATCGGATCCATAAACTCACTCCCAGTGCTGTTATTTTTTCGATTTTGGATCAAAAGCATATTGAAGCCCATCACCAAACACGTTAAAGGCATACATGGTAATACTGAGCAAACCAGCCGGAATCACCATTAACCATGGATAAAGGGTCCATGATGACAGCGCCTCGCCGATCAATGTACCAAGCGATGAGGCTGGAGATTGTACGCCAAGACCAAGGAAGCTAAGAAAGGCTTCCGCAAAGATTGCCGACGGAACGGATAACGTAACGGTCACGAGAATCGGACCGAGTGTATTCGGAATTAAGTGGCGGAATAAAATGTGCGCACCGCTTGCTCCCATGGACTGGGCTGCGAGCACATACTCCTGATTTTTAAGCTGCAGGATTTGGCCGCGAACGATCCATGACATCGTAATCCAGCCTGTGATGGATAATGCGATAATAATCGTAACAAGACCAGAGCCCATGACAACGCTCAGCAGGATAACAACCAGCAAATGCGGAATCGCGTAAAGCACTTCCGCAAGCTTATTCATTGCCCCGCCCAGACGTTTGCCCGTGAAACCCATAATGCCGCCATAAACAACACCAATAACAAGATCAATAAAAGCGGCGGTAAATCCGACAATCAAGGAAATACGCACACCCATCCAAACTCTCGTAAACAAATCACGGCCCAAATTATCCGTTCCAAACCAGTGAGCCGCAGAAGGCGCTCCAAAGGTGTTATCCAAATCATTCGTGTAGGAATTATAAGGGGAAAGCATCGGGCAAACAATTGATAAGATGATGATAACGATCAGCGTGTACATCCCGCCCATAGCCAACCGGTTCGCTCTCATCCGCGCCCAGGATTCCTGCCAAGTCGAGCGGCTCTCCGCTACGATGCTTTCCGCATCGATATGCTTCTTATCCAGCTTCTCGAAAGGGTCGGAGACAGACGCTTTTGCGAGGGGCGCGTATTCTTTGGATTGTAAACTCATGATTTAACGACACCCCCGCTGATTTTGATTCTAGGATCAATAAAGATATAAGCCAGATCAGTTAAGAAACGGGCCGCCATTAGAATAACCGCGTAGAAAATAGTAATTCCCATGATCAGCGTATAATCGCGATTCGTAATGCTCTCGACAAAGTGAGCACCTAAGCCCGGTAAGCCAAAGATTTGCTCAACCACTACCGATCCTGTAATAATGTTAGCGGTCATAGGTCCCAAATAAGTGACAACCGGCAAAATACCGTTACGCAGGCCATGCTGCCATAGAATAGCGGAAGGCGTCAGCCCTTTAGCCTTGGCCGTACGAATGTAGTCCGATGTTAAAACTTCAAGCATCGTGGAACGGGTTAGTCTCGAAATAAAAGCAACCGGCAAAGTGGAAAGCGCAAATACGGGCAGCACATAATCAAGCGGTCCATCCAAGCCCGCAACGTGAAAGATCGGGAACTTTACGGCAAGCAAATATTGAACCATCGCACCGATAACGAAATTCGGTATCGAAATTCCGATTACCGCAAGTGTCATTGCACCGTTATCTATCAGCTTGCGGTGCTTCAGCGCGGCCATCATACCCAGATAGACACCAACAATGAGCGACACGATTACGGCAACCAAGCCAATTTTGAAAGAAGTACCGAAGGAATCCGTAATAATACTCGTTACCGTCCGATTCTGGCTTTTCATCGACAAGCCAAGATCCAGCTGAAACAATTTCTTCATATAAATGATATATTGCTCGCCAATCGGCTTATCCAGACCATAATGAGCCATAATATTCGCTTTAATTTCCGGCGGAATCGCCTTCTCTTGGGTAAAAGGGTCCCCTGGAACAGCTTTCATTAAGAAAAAGGTCGCGGTGGCTAGAATTAGCAAAGAGACAACGATATTAATGATTTTACCACCCAAATACCGAACCATCCTAAGCACTCCTCATTCATAAGAGAAGGGATATATATGGGCTAGCCATATATACCCCTGTGCCCTCGTTTCATTGTTGTATTATTTCTCGATCGAAATACGGGTGTAGTCAAGGTTACCGCTGTAATCCACCACATAGTTTTTCACATAAGGTTTAACCAATTGGTTAGAGGTGTAGTAGTAGATCGGCATGATTGCATTGTTATCCCCGATAAGGATTTTCTCCGCTTTCGCCATTGCATCAACACGTTTTTGCTGATCATTCGTGCTGTAAGCTTCTTTAACCAGCGCATCGTAATCCGCGTTTTTGAAGCCGATATCGTTGTTGCCGCCTTTTGAAGTGAACATGTCAATGAAAGTCATCGGATCATTGTAGTCCGCTCCCCAACCGGCGCGAGCTACATCATAGTTCAAGCTTTGACGGTTTTTCAGGAATACTTTCCATTCTTGAAGCTCAAGCTTCGCTGTAATTCCAAGATTTGTTTTCCACATATCAGCGATTGCTTCCGCGATATTCTTGTGAAGACCTTCATTGAAGGAAAGCGAGAATTCAGGCATCGAGCTCAAGCCTTCTTCAGCCAAGCCTTCAGCAAGCAGTTTCTTCGCTTCTGCAACATCTTCCTTGAAGTAGTCATCTTTCACTTCTTCACGGAACTCGCCTTTTACGCCATGGATACCGGTGGATACGAACCCGTATGCAGGCTGTTGACCGGCTTTCGTTACTTTATCAACGATAGCTTGACGGTTGATCGCCATGGAGAGCGCTTTACGTACTTTAGCATTGTTGAAAGGTTTCTTCGTATTGTTGAAGTTGTAATAATATGTGCTTGCAATCCCCTTTATATTAAGCTCCGGGTTTTTATCTGTAATTGCTTTAGCCAACTGTTCAGACGGGATGCTTCCTGTCGGAGTGCCTGTCCAGTCAAGCTGACCGGTTTTGTAAGAATTAAGCTCTGTATTCGGATCCTTCAGCATGACGAATTTGACACTTTTCAATTTGATTTCGTCTTTCTTGTCATAGTTTTCGTTTGGAACCATTTCGATTGTATCGCCATGTTTCCAAGACGCTAATTTAAATGGACCATTGCTGATGTAGTCTTTCGCTTCAGCAGCCCAGTTCGGGTTGTCTTTAGCTGATTTGTGCACCGGGTAAGCTGTGAAGAACGCTGTGATATTCAGGAAGTACGGCGTTGGATTCTCTAGCTCTACTTCCAACGTGTAATCGTCAGTCGCTTTCACGCCAAGCTGGTTCGGGTCACTGATGTGATCAGGGTTGTCCGCTTTGATGTTATAGTTTTGAGCGTTCTTAATATAATAAAGCTGGTATGCGTAAGGTGCTGGAGGGTTCAAATCCGGATCCAACGTGCGCTTCCAGGAGTATTCGAAGTCATGTGCAGTAACAGGATCACCATTCGACCATTTTGCATTTTTGTTCAGGTGGAAGGTGAATTTCTTGCCATCTTCAGATACTTCCCATTTCTCTGCAACGCCGGGAACAATGTTTCCATCTTTATCCATACGGGTAAGACCTTCATAAAGACCAGTGAGAACCGTAAACGAGGTTTGATCCTGCGCTTGAGCTACGTCAAGAGTAGGCGGCTCAGTTGTGATATTCATCCGGAATGTTTGATCACCACTCCCTCCGTTCTTCGAACCACAGGCTGACAATAAACCTGTAATTACGAGCATTAGTGAAACAAGTACGAGCATTTTCTTTTGCATAAAGCCCCTCCGTCACTTAATAGTAGTTTAAATTTTTAAACCTGCTACTTATAATACTATTATTTAAATAAAATTAACAACATTTTTTATATTCCTGTTAAAAGTTTCTATGCTTATATGTCATATATGTTAACTCTAATATAACATAAATATGACATTGATTGATAAAATTCAATCTTTTTAGCTATTATCGCTTCCGATCAAACGCAATTTATTACATAAACAGCAAAAAAACCACCTCGTGCAGCAGAGCACAAGGTGGTTTCTCAAACTCAAACTCTATTAAATTGCCGACCTTATCCAGCGTTTGCCGGAGCTGCTGCATTTCCTTCAGCCGGTGTTTCTGCAGCCGCTTTATCTTCAAGCGTGTTGGTGATTTTTGATTTTGTTTTCAAATCCGCAAGCCATGTTTGAGACAATTCAGATACCTTCTGCGAAATCAGCAGATCTTTGATTTTGGACTTCTCCTCATCGTAAGTGGCTGTCTTCGCTTCTTTACGATCGGTTACTTTAATAATGTGATAGCCGTAAGTCGATTTGACAGGCGCGCTCAGTTCATCTTTTTTAAGCGCGAAAGCCGCTTTTTCGAATGCCGGATCCATCGCGCCTGCTCCGAAGAACCCAAGATCTCCGCCGCTTTCTTTACTTCCTGTATCCGTGGATTTCGCCTTTGCAATTGCTGCAAAGTCACCGCCGGCCTTAAGCTCCTTCAAAATATCATTCGCTTCCTTCTCAGTTGCAACCAAAATGTGGGATGCACGAACTTGAAGCGGCGTATTAAATGATGCTTTGTTCTCATCAAAGTATGTCTTCATATCCGCTTCCGTTACTTTATCAACAACTTGCGGCTCCAATATTTTACGAATACGAAGCTGCATAGGAGTTTGCTTCTTCAGATCTTCCAGTGTCATGCCCGCTTGCTGCAAAGCAGCTTCAAACTCCGCTTCGGAAGGGAACCGACCTTTAACGCTCTCAATTTCCTTGTCAACATCAGCATCAGTTACTTTAATTCCCGCTTTATCCGCTTCTTGAGTGATCAGCTCGTCTTGAATCAGATTATCAAGCGTTTGCGCTCCGCCAAGCTCAGCCATCGAATCAAAGAGCTTGTCCTTGCTGATTGCAACCCCATTGACCGTAGCTACTGTCTCACTGCTCGAACCACCGAATGGCGGTTTAATCAGTGCAATGACTAACAGAATCGCAAGTCCCATCGAAATGTACATCCAGGATTTGCTGCCGCCTTTTACAGGAGCTGCAGCTTCCGGAGGACGATTAGTATTGTCTTTGTCAGCCGACCGAGCGACTGTATCATCATCTTCCTCTTCTTCATTCGGATCATAAGTACGATCCACCACAGTTTCATCTGGCGTTTCTTCGGAATGGACTCCCTCGTCTGCTCCGGTTTCCAATTTCTCTAGTTCGGTCTCTTTGTTTATTTCATTCTCTTTCTCGTTCAAAGTTAAATCTCCCTTCAACATGTAAGTGCAGCGAATGGTCCACTGCAGTCATAATATCAGAAGTATAACCAACAAACCTTAAAAGAAGATAAAATGTATGCAAAAAACAAGAAAAATAAGGAAACTACGCAGAATAACTGCATTTCTTAGCTATTTACAACCAAAACCAATGCACCGGCAGCAGCAGCATCGGCGTAAACACGCAGCATGCCGCCATGGAAAAACCGCTTACACCCCCGTTTTCCTCCGATTCCGCCAGTAATCTGGCAGAACCGATACCATGTGAAGCAGCGCCGATAGCAACTGATGCTGCCAGCCGTTCATGAACACCGCATGCACGAAGAAGCGCAGGGCCTGCCATACTGCCAAATAATCCGGTCAATACCGTAAGAGCAGCCGTCAGTTCAGGCGAACCGCCAAGCCAATTCGATAAGTCTACAGCAACCGAAGCCGTTACGGATTTCGGCAGCGCCGACTTCATCAGCAGCTCCGAACCGCCTAGCAGCGCCATGCAAAGCGCGTTGACCGCAAGACCAGCAGCACTCCCAACGAATGCTCCCATCAGAAGTGACGGCAGCACGGAACGCAGTCGAAGCGCATGTTTATACAGCGGAACCGCCAAGGCGACCGTAGCCGGACCAAGAAAGAACGTCACGATATCTCCGCCCACCTTATAGTCCTTATAATCGATTCTACCAGCGAGCAGCAGCACATAAATGATCAACGGCGCAACCAGCAAAGGATGAAGCCATCTAACTTTACGGTGAAGAAAAAGCGCGGCCGCATAGGCGCCTATCGTTGCCGTAAGGCCGAATATAGGATCTTCAAAAGGATTGCTGCTGCCCATGAGCTTTCTCCTTCCGTTTGTTCATTAAGAGCTGGGTAACTCCTCCGGTAAGCAGCGTGACCGCTGCTGTTCCGGCAGTTAGACTTACGGCAACCGCAAGCCACGATTGACTGATCATCGGAATAAAACCTGACACACCTGCAAGCATCGGCACAAAAAAGAGCATCATATGGCGCGTGAGCAATACAGCTGAGCGATCGACCCATTCCAGCTTAATCCACTTCAGAAATAAGGCTGCCGTTAGCAGCAGCAGCCCAAGAACATGAGAAGGCAAAGGAATACCGATCAGCTTATGCAGCATCCAGCCCAGTCCGTCAAACCCCATAATAATAGCAAAACCGCGCATTAATTCACCTTATTGACGATAAGATTTTGCTGAAAAGACCGCAAGTTTGCCGCTGCAATACTCATTAGACGCCTGCGGGCATCTACGGTAGCCCAGCCTAAATGCGGAGTAATAATACAGTTGCGGGCGCGAAGCAGCGGGTGATCCGCTCGCGGTGGCTCAACCGCCAGAACATCAAGCGCAGCACCTGCGATCACACCTTCATTTAGCGCATCAGCCAGATCCTGCTCAACGATATGACCGCCGCGGGCCGTATTGATGAGAAAAGCATTCTTCTTCATCAGCTGAAGAGAACGGCGGTTTATCATTCCGGAAGTGTCTGGCGTCAGCGGGCAGTGCAATGAAATGACGTCCGAAAGCTCGAACAATTTATCCGCCGGAAGGAATCGGACATCTTCAAGCCCCGGTATTACCTTGGCTGTACGCGTATGAACGGCTACATTCATGCCAAAAGCAAGAGCAACTCTGGCGACCTGCTGGCCGATCTGTCCGAAACCGATAACTCCAAGGGTCTTGCCGGCAAGCTCATGCAGCGGATAAAGGGAGAACGTAAAATCAGACCCCGCAGACCAGCGTCCCTCATGTACAGCCTCACTGTGCTCTCCGACATGATGGCAGTGCTCAAGAAGAAACGCGAAAACAAGCTGTACGACCGAATACGTGCTGTAATCCGGAACGTTGGTCACGATAATTCCACGCTCTGCCGCAGCTGCTGTGTCGACAACGTTATAACCCGTCGCCAGCACACCGATGTACTTCAATTCCGGCAATTGCTGAATCGCTTCTGCTGTAATCGGCGTTTTATTCGTCAATACGACCTCCACACCTGCTGCTCTTTCCACAATCTCATCAGGCGAAGTCCGTTCATACACCGTCAATTGGCCCAATGCCGCCAATTCATCCCATGACAAATCTCCGGGATTAAGGGTATATCCATCTAATACCACGATATTCATGTCGCTGCTGCCCCCATTTGATGTAACGTAGATTCACTCTACCGCGAAAGTAGATCATACAAAGTGAAAGCCACAATCCGTACGGCCTTCGTCATATCCGAAAGCATAACATGCTCGTCCGCGCGGTGTCCATTCGCCTCTTCGAGCGTTCTCGGACCTGCACCGAACATGACAGCCGGCACACCAGCCTCGGTAAAATGTCTGGCATCCGCATATAAGGGTACTCCTTGAACAGGAAGCTCCCCCTCTTGAATGACGCCTGACCAATTCGAGCGAAGTGCCTCAATTAATAGCTCCGTACCCGCCAGCTCTCTAAACGGATGCGCAAGCAGAACACGCCTCACCTGGAGTTCAATGCCCGGCACTTCTTCAAGCGCAGCTGCAATAACAGCTATTAGTTCCTTCTCCGCCGTCACAGGATTTTCCTCCGGGATAATCCGGCGGTCAATCCGAATTGCGCAGCGGTCCGGTACAACATTCGTATTGATGCCGCCTTGAATTAAACCAACAACTAAAGTTGGAGAATGAATTCCATTCACATTCGAAACCATCTTTGAAAGCTGCTTGCGATACGCATATAATGCATTCAGCACGTCTGTCATGGCCTCAAGCGCATCTGCTCCCGTATGGGGAATGGCCGCATGGGCGGAGCTCCCTTTCAATATCACCTCCAAATGCAGGCAGCCATTATGCGCGGTTACCGCAGCGTAAGTAAACCCGGCAACCAAAGCGTAATCCGGTTCAAGCAGCCCTTTGCGCAGCAATCTTTGCGGCCCAACCTCTCCGCCGGTCTCTTCATCAAAAGTTATAGCCAGCGCCAGTTTGCCGGATGCGGTAACGCCGCTTTCGCGCAGAGCCATAACCGCGTATGTATATACCGCTATATCCGATTTGGATACAGCGGCACCGCGCCCGTAAAGCTTGCCCTCCACAATCAATCCGCCATATGGATCATAAGTCCATCCATCGCCCGGAGGCACCACGTCGCCATGTGAATTCAGCGCAATGACCGGCCCCTCCCCAGTACCGATTACAGTATCGGCAATTATATTTTGAACCCGGATCATCCCTGCAGCTTGAACATCTTTCTCGTCAACAAGATCAAGCTGAGGTTCAAATCCCCTGAGCCGCAGTTGATCGGCCACAACCTCCGAAATCGGCAGGCAATCCCCCGCCGGATTATCCGAAGGTGTCGCCACAAGCTTCTTAAGCATATCAACCATTCCAGATTCATGTTTCGCAAGCCATGCTTCAAGCTTTATTTTATCAGAATTCATGAAGCATTCCCCTCTCTATTACGATAACCAAGCTCATATAACAGCTCCGTTAACCGTTCAATCCCCGTTCCAAGTTCCTCGGGTGACGTATATTCATGTTCAGAATGGCTGATTCCGCCGCGGCTTGGTACGAATAGAAGCGCTGTAGGGTAAAAGGGCGCAAATAATTGGGCATCATGTCCGGCTCCGCTTGCCATTGTGCGCCATCTGACACCGCTGCGATCGCATTGCTCACGCAATAACCCCTGCAGCGAAGCGTTCATGGCGACAGATTTGCTATCCATCCAAAGATCCATATTCAAGCTTAACCCAAGACGGGAAGCCGATGCATTGAATTCAGCTTTACATGCCGCAAAGCAATTGTCCAGCACAAAATCATCCGGATGCCGCATATCGACTGTAAAAGTAACCTGCTCGGGAATCACATTCGGCGTATTAGGCACAAGCTTCATAAACCCGACGGTCGCAACCAAAGGACCGCCTTCTTCATTTACTTTCCGGTACAGTTTCTCTATCATTTCAACAGCCGCCGCAAGCGCATCCTTGCGAAGATGCATCGGTGTCGTACCGGCATGATTGGACCGCCCGCGAACGGTGACGGTCGCACGTTTTTGAGCCACAATCCGATCCACGATTCCGATGGACAGGCCTTCGTCTTCCAGCCGGCCGCCCTGCTCAATATGGAGTTCAACGAAAGCAGCAATATCCGATCTTATCGGTTCCTTTTCTTCATTAGCAAATCCGGCCTCCTGCATCGCCGCTTGGAGTGTTATTCCGTCTCCGTCTTCAATTGTCGCTGCAATTGCAGATGAATAGGAACCAAGAATACGGCCGGATCCCCAACAGGTTAGAGGAAACCGGCTTCCTTCCTCTTCGCATAACGACACCACTTCAATTGAACGCCGAGGCCTGCCGTACCGCTCCTTCAAGGAACGCAGCGCCATCATCCCCGCAACAATACCGAATGCTCCGTCATACTTACCGCCGCCAACAACCGTATCAAGATGTGAGCCCGTAACAATTACACCCTCATTCTCTGCTTCCCCCTGCAGCCTGCCATACAAATTACCCACGCTGTCCAGTCGAACTTCAAGGCCGTCTTCCGCCATTTGCGCCGCAAGCGCCTGCTGAGCATCTATCCATGATGCCGAATAAAGCAGTCTGGTAACTCCCCCTCTATCATCAGCGCCGTATTGACTCAGGCGCACCAACCGCCGCTCCGCTTCCAGGCCGATCCACTCCGCTTTAAAGCTCACAAAAGGACTCGCATGGCTCTCACTCATCCGAACACCTTCTTCTCACCAGTCTTAGGAATGGAAGCCGACAGAAAAAAACCCTCTCTTCCTTCCGGCACGCCGCTGCCAGCTGCATATACAAGATTTCCGCGGCAGTAAGTAGCCATTACTTTACAGTCAATCCCCCGGCCGATGAACGGGCTGTGAGGATGAAGATACAACAGCTCCGCTCGTTCGACGCGATAGGAATGTTCAAGATCAATAAACACAAAGTCAGCATCCTGCCCGGCTGCCAGTCTCCCCTTACGTTCCGATAATCCGAATCGGTCAGCAGGAGCGCCAGACAGCAGTTCAGCTACCTTGGAGAGCGGAATACCCCGCTTCAAATACGCTTCATCAATCATAAGCTCCATCCGATGCTGCGCTCCGGAAACACCGCCCCACGCCTCAAAGAAATTTTCACTCGCCTTAAGCTCGGTTGGACACGGGGAATGATCGGATGCAATCATGTCGATTTCACCTCGGACAAGCGCTTCCCACAGACCATCGATTTCCGCTTGATTACGCAGCGGAGGCGCGCATTTAGCAGCCGGACCAATGACAGCCAGGTCATCCTCTGTCAATATCAGATGATGCGTGCATACCTCCGAGGTTACGTCCATCCCCTGCCGCTTCGCCGCCGTTATGACAGCCAGCGCTTCCACACTGCTCATATGAACAAAATGAAGCCGGCATCCTGTTTGCTTCGCATACGTCAAGGCTCGTTTAACTGCCTCTACCTCCGCTTCAACCGGTCGTGACGCCGAATAATCATAAGCTCCCGTCCTGCCCGCTTGCCTCGCTTCTTCCGCCAGAGCCGAAACCATTTCTTCATTCTCCGCATGCAAAGCGAGAATACCGCCAAGGCGTGCGATGGCTTCCATCCCAAGCAGCAAAGTCTGATCATCGACTTCCCGAAAGTCATCTTCCCCTGTCATACCCGGCGAGGACATGAAGGCTTTAAACCCGATCGCCCCCGCTCCCGCCAGCTCATCCAGCCGGTCGAGATAACCCGGCATTAACCCGCCCCAAAGCGCATAATCAACAGCGCTGTTCCCCTCAGCAAGCTCGATTTTATGATGCAGCGTCTTTGCCGTCACGGTTGGGGGCCTGCCGTTAAGCGGCATATCCGCATAAGTCGTCGTACCACCGGCAGCAAGTGATGCAGAACCTGTTCGAAACCCTTCCCAATGTCCCATGCCAGGTTCATTCAGATGAACATGAACATCAATTCCACCCGGCATGACCGTCATTCCAGCAGCATCCACTTCCGGACATCCGCCTCCCTCAAGCCGCGGCTCAATCGCTGTGATACAGCCATCCCGGATACCCATATCAAGCTTAAACACACCGCTTTGCTGCACAAGATTCCCGTTTCTTACAATGAAATCGAATTCTGAGTTCATGAGGTACCGCCTCCTTCTGGTTGTAATTGACGATCTGGTTCTCCCGAATGGAAAACCGGGTCCCGCATCATGCGGGACCCTCTTCCAGCATATTATTTGATTTCCACTTTAATGAGAGAAGGATCTACCGCTTTCAGGAGAGAGAGGTCCGTGTAGTCCGCAAACGCGGGTACCGATTTAATATTTCCGACGCTTAGCAGGTAATCGCCCACCGCATCCGCTGTGACCAAGAATACAAATGAACTGGTGCGGATCAACCGAGAAGCTCACAGCTTTCAGCACCTTCCTGCCCCCGTAACTCTTCTCAACGCAGCGCAATTCCGGCTTCACAACCTGACACCTCCCTTTTCTTTAATGTTATTTTTAATAACATAATATAGGTTGAGTACTGTTTTGTCATGAGTTACTTTAGCTAAATCTTCACATTATATTTAGTGATTTTCAACAATGGCGTTAGATTTATAATCAAACTAACTCGATTTTATATTTATATGTTAGTCTATATTACATAATGAGGTTATTAAATGAAGCTGCTCGACCTTTTAAAACAGCCCTTTTACTCGGGATCGGTTGTAATCGCTGGAGAGCTTGGGCTCACTCGAACCGTTCAGTCTGTTAATATGATGGACGCTCCCGATATTATAGATTTCCTTAATCGGTCGATGGAATTACCGACAGTCTACAAGGAAGCGCTTGAAGCGCTGCAGGCCGGTTATGCCGCTAATGAAAATTGCTTTATCCGAACCTACCGGGCCAAAGACATGCTCGATCTGCTGCGCCGTATCCCAACGCCGGATCTGAACGAGTTCTACAGCGATACCTTCCAGCATTTATTGCATGCAGAAGATAAAGATAAGCAGGAGTTGATGCAGACGCTGCGCATCTACGTGGAGAATGAGGGGCAAATTGCCGAAACCGCGAAGCGGTTGTTTTTGCACAGAAACACCGTCATCTACCGGATCGATAAATGTGAACGATTGACGAGGCGCAACCTGAAAGACCCCAGCGATACGATGCGGATATGGCTGGCTTTTCAAATCGAGCCGCTGCTGGATGGAAGGTAACGCACAGGAAGAAAAAACAAGCCGATGTATATATTGGCTCGTTCTGGGCATTCTATATTTATCGGCGTCGCGAGATGCCGTAGACAACCGCGGAGAAGACTTACGTTTCCCCATAAGCTCTTCGTCCGGTTTCTCCTCTCCCATGAAAGGGGCCCCAGCAATGGGGCCCCGGATTTTTTTGTGCAAAACCAGTTATACGAAAGGTATACGTTCAATTCCGGATTCACTATTTTCATCACAAATAAACTTGTTGTCCATCGGTTGCCCAACATTCGATAGGTCTAATGAAACAATCCCCGCATTGCCTAAATGCGGGGATTGTTATTGTTCAGTGATTAGCAGCTTGTTTTATCCGATTATTTTCTCAAATATAAAGATAACCTCTTTAGCGTTATGTTTGCTCCGCAGCTTCTCCTGCATGACTTTGCCGGTCTCATAGTCATGTACCGAAGTTCTTTTGTATTCTTCATGATGGCGGCCCTTCGCTACTAATTCATAAGGCACAAAACCGTTTTTCAAATAAAAATGTTCGACTTTCCGATCATCGGCAGCACCGAGATCAATTTTACTATAGCCCCGACATGCAGCTGCTTCTTGAAATTTCGCGATCAGCATGGAACCGATTCCTGTTCTCGCCAATTTTTTCGTCTCATCAAGATTGACTGCAATGCCCTGCAAAGTTACTGCTGCGTCATCCTTCAACGAAGGCTGTCCGTAGCATATTCCAGCTAGTTCATTACCTGCAAACGCGGCCAAGTATAAATCCGGATTGGCTTCCATTCTATTCATAAAATCGCTATACAGCTCTACATCCAAATATTCACACTGAAACGCATGAAAGCGTCCATATTCTCCTTTGCTAACTGCTCTTATATCTACGTTCATCCTGAGAACCCCCTAGCGCCCTGAAAATGGACCCGGATTGTGTTCAAATCAGCTATCTTTCACTTATTATGATAACCGACTCGCCCTGCTTCACAGCTGCAGTTGCCCGCAGCTTGATCCGGAATAATTGATCTCCCCATATCCCTCTCATGACTTCGTCCCCAAGAGAAATCACTTCGGCCGATACCACAAACTTATCTCCGTTATATCGGACGATCAGCGTATTGTGGAGCTCATCCTGCAGGACAATACTTCCGTTTCCTTCGATGCGCGGAGGGTGCGGAGTCATGAATACAAGTGTAATATCGTCTGATGCGCGTTGTAATTGAAAGCAGTCCTTGATTTCAATATACGGCTGCGGATCGCGAATGAGACTTATGGAACGCTTCCATTTTGTAATCTCGGCACAATCTGGATATGCCCCCGCGAGATTCATCGATAACGATGCCAGCCTGTCCTCCTGGCGGTAATGGACATCATCCGCTTGATGCTGTCTTCCCTCCCGCTGCTCTACCCCGTTAATGATCGGCAGATTATGATAAGCGGATTGCATTGCCCATATGGTATAGCGCTCTGCAAAGAAAGATTTGGATGTATAAGTCACTACCCCCGGGTCTATTATCATCGGAGAGCCATTGCAATAGACGATGAAATGGCCGATATCATTGTGGTTATGGCTTTCATCATTATGCCCGCCCTTAGCGGCGAGGTACAGCCCTTTGGACGAACCTTCCTGCTCCCGGGCAGCCATCACTTGTATTCCGTCAAGCCACGCATCACGGATGTACGGAGCATCTCCAACGTCATTCTCGATTTCCGCATAATGAAATAAAGCCGGCAATAGACGAAACATCGCCGAGAACTCCAGTTGGGTCGCTTCCTCCCGCTTTCTCTTCTGTTCCATGGCTCCAAGTCCAGACAGCCTGGCATCTTGAATGCGGCGCCCGTATCGATAAGCAAGCTCAGCGGGAATATGCACCTTAGCCGAACTGTCGGCGAAGTTGGCATACGAGGAATCATCGATAAAAACCTTGTAAATATAACTTCCGATCTGCCTGATAAGAGGCTCATCATAAATGTCGATCATCCCTCCGGAGGCACCGTAAAGCAGCTCCAAGCAATCGAAGAGCGTTCCTCCCGCATAGATCCAATACTTGGGCCCCTCCTCGCAGCCGCCATCAGAACCGACCCGCTCTAAATAATGATCCAAGCTTCGCATCGTTTTGATCACCGCTGCAGCACGTCGCTGCGGGTCATCTTCCAATAGCAGAAACGCCGATAAGCAATTTGAATTGCACCACGGATTCCAATTGTTCAGCATCCGCTCTTGATTGAAGCCCATCCACCAGAAATCCGAACGGTTCAGATAAGGATCCAGAATCCGCTTCTTTACTTCCAGCTGTATTCGCTCGCCTACCATGATGCTGACAGCATCCAATTTAATTCTCAACAGATAATACGTCCAGGCAAGCAGCGCTGCAGTTTCGGCCGAGAACAATTCGATGACCGGGTCAGACACATCCGGAAGCGGATCCTGTCTTTGCATCATGTAGCCATGACCCGGAATCCCCCAGAAGGTTTCTTCACAAATACACCAGATCCCGTTAACGATGTCATCCAAAAAGCGCCCCTCGTTCTCGATGCATTCGGCCACAACCAAGGCAGCCAGGTCCTGCCTTCGTCCTAATAAAGCGCTGTCATATTTGACGCGGTTGCCAGTACGAATGTAATCCATATACAGCGTGGCTGTAAGTGTTGGCCATGGATGATTGAGCTTGCTTTCACCTTTATCCATCCAAAACTTTTTAAGACTTTGCGGTATTTCGGACCATTTATGACGCTCCTCAATTGCAGGGAACGGCTTGTAATCCTCTCGTGAAAGCAGTCCTTCTCTAAGATTATTGTCAGTTACATATCGCTCTGCTAACATCCACATCATCCTTCTGCTCCGAATCGTAATTTGACCGCTAATCTGTTATCAAAGGCACTTCGAATCATCTTTTCTTGACGAATTCGATGTATGGTCTAATCCTATCAAATTCTTTCGTGAATAAGGGAACTTTTTCAGCACTTCGCTCTGATTCCGCTCTCCGCTCCGGATTCCGATCTTCACTCTGTTTCCGCGCTTCTCCTTCCATCACTCGCCCCAGAGTGAATTATGTAGTAAAATAGGGCATCCGAGGTGAATTGAAATGAGCAAACGAATCCTTATTCTTGTATTAATCGTGATCTTATTCCTGGCAACAAATCCAACCGAGGAGGAGTATGCGGCCTTTGTCGTTAATCATGAATTAGGGGATTACTCCAATGGTCTGACAAAAGCGATCGGCGTGCCTCTCGTTAAATCGGTCACTGCCACAACTAACTATTACATTGGTACAACATTCACGACCTCAATCGATAAAGACCATCCCATCGTCGTCATCGGCTTTTTGAAGAAGATTTTCATAAAAGTAAACTAACGGCAATAACTCCCCCGATACGATCGGGGGAGTTATTGTCTGCCTGCTTCGAGAACAAATCCGTCCATTCGTCCAAGCGAATCCTTCGGATGATCTCATATCCTTTGCCTGCGCCATTTGGTTTTATGACCACGGTCCCCATGAAAGGAATCTCTCCCAGCCCTTTGCCGGCAGGAAACGTATGGCCGACGATAACAAGGTTCGAGCCCTGCGGTACCGGTATTTCGAATAGCTCAGCAAGCTTCTTGAGAATGATTCGCTCTTCTTCGTTCGTACGTTCATCACTTGATAAAACATTGATTTGCGCAAGATGGGGCATGACCTCTACGTTTGGTTTGCCGAAAGCGAGCTCCGCTGTTTCGCGGGTCCGGCAATAGGGACTTGCCAAAACCGGTGTTTGCACAGGGATTTGTAATTTACGCAGTCGTTCCCCAATTAATCCGGCTTGTACACTTCCGAGCAAAGTCAAATTTCTCTGCTTGCTGCAATCTTCAAAGTCCACACCGGGTTGATCTTGACCTGCAGCTTCGCCATGCCTCATATAGAGAAGATAACCCCCTCTTTGCAGCTCGCCGGCAATCGATTGATCATCTAATGGAGCCGCGTCCCCTGCTGGCGCTGTATGGATAGCTTGAAGGGGAAGCATAACAACGATGCAGACCATGAGCATCCAGATCGGTTTCTTCATGTTGATCGTGAAATCATCCTCTCTTTAACATGTTGGCCCGATCAGGCTTATTCTTCTTATTCTCTGTTCTTCTTATCAAAAAAAGTATCTTCTTTATCCATGAAAGTAAAAAACACCGGAATTCCCGGTGTTTCAGGCTGTAGAGAAACCCACTCTTTTCTGAAGCGATGGGTTTCTCTTTTTGTTTGAGACATGGTTT
>NZ_JBHSOW010000029.1:0-4322 GCF_042656405.1 Paenibacillus solisilvae
AAGAAGGATATGGATTCGTTGTCGATCTGGATTTGGAGAAATTCTTTGACCGTGTTAACCATGATCGCCTCATGTTGAAGATTTCGGAGAAAGTGAAGGATAAGAAAGTTCTCCTGCTTATCCGTAAATACCTGCAATCGGGCGTGATGGAGAACGGTTTGGTTAAACCGACGAATGAAGGGGCGCCACAAGGCGGACCTCTTAGTCCGTTATTATCCAATATCGTACTCGATGAGTTGGACAAAGAATTGGAGAAACGTGGACACCGCTTCGTCCGCTATGCGGACGATTGTAACATCTACGTGAAAACCCAAAGAGCAGGCGAACGAGTCAAGGCATCCGTTACCCAATTCATCAAGAGAAGACTAAAGCTAAAAGTAAACCAAGCGAAGAGCGCGGTAGATCATCCATGGAAGCGAAAGTTTCTAGGATTTAGTTTTAGTATGAGAAAAGGGCTGCTTAAGATAAGGATTGCAAAACAATCCCTACAGAAAGCAGAGACCAGGATTCGGGAGATAACCTCTCGAAGAAGGGCGATGAAGATGAAAGAGCGAATCAAAGAGCTGAACCAATACTTAATTGGTTGGTGCGGATACTTCTCGCTGGCGGACACGCCAAGTGTCTTTCTGAATATGGACAAATGGATTCGAAGAAGGCTAAGAATGTGTCTTTGGAAGCAATGGAAGAACGAAAACCAAAGTCAAACGGCTTATCTCCTTAGGCATGCCTAAGGATAAAGCCTTTGAATGGGGAAATACCCGAAAAGGGCACTGGCGAATTGCAGGAAGTCCAATATTGAGCAGGGCACTCAATAATCGCTATTGGGAATCCCATGGATTGAAGAGCTTAGCGGACAGATATAACTCGTTACGGAATATTTCATGAACCGCCGTATACCGAACGGTATGTACGGTGGTGTGAGAGGACGGGGGCTAGCCGCCCCCTCCTACTCGATTCTTCACAAAATAAGCGGTTATATAAAGATGTCCTGATGGATGTTGAGCTAACTGGAAGAATAGCCCAAACAAAAGGGTCTGTGGTAAAACGTGGATGTAGCCTTAGTCGATGTAATGTTGAGTCCCAATAATTGTGATGGGCTGGATACAGCCTTAGAACTTAAACAGCTGGGGTTCTCCAATATTATTATGTTAACGGCCTTAAATGACAAGGATATTATCTTGATGGATGCCTTTGATAAAGGGGCTATTAATTATATTATGAGGACTTCCTTCCCCAAAGCAGTACGAGAAGCATTTAACGATAATGCAGGTATTCATCCAGACGCATCCCATGTATTGATTTCTGAATTAAAGAAGGAACGACGGCTGATCAAAATTCTATAGAGAGAGAGGTTTATGACCTGAAAGAGAAGGGCTTGAACAGAACCGAAATAGCGAAGCATCTCTTTAAATCCGTTGAGACTGTAAAGAAGCAAATCAAGCACATAAAAATCAAAATAAAGGGTTAGCCACATTTAACGGCTAACCCTTTTGTTTTTTGGCACATAATAATATTACTTAATATATAATTTCTCCAAAGCCTCTCGTTGAGGCTCTCGAATACTAATGATCGGACGGATACTCTTAGCCTTCAGCTCTGCTTCTTCGATCGTTTGAGCTAATCCGAGCTCAAGTAAAGTCCCAATTGCAACGGCACCGGTTCTTCCTTTACCGCCACCGCAATGAAATCCAACCTTTTTACCACTCTTGTAAGCATCAGTGACATGTTTAATCGCTTGCTCGAACAATTCGGCTTGTGGCGTTTCGGAATTATCTCCGATGGGAACTTGAATCTTCGTTACCTGATTATCTGATTCGCCGCTTGCGGAAGATGATTCTTCGCGTAAATCAACGATAACTTCACACTTCGCTTCTGATATCATATCTTGAACGTCGGCAGCTCCGCCCATATAAATTTGATCGCCAACAAGGGCATGATAATTTTTAGACATCGAGTTTGATCTCCTTTAAGTTATTGCATAGCAAAAACTGTTTCATCAGTAAAATCAAGGTTTATAAAATAGTTTTTTTGAAGGATGTGAATGGAACCGATACCGGTGCAGATGGCGGAGCGCAGCACAGGGAAAGATCTTTGGTTTCACCAGCAGATTCGAATTCGGAATCTTCCTTGGTATAAAAGATCTCCCACGCATTGCCATCCGGATCGTAAACCCAAACTTTATCTTGAACAGCATAACAGCAGGTCGTGTTCATTTCATCAATAAGCAGCAGATCAGCTTGACGCAAACGTTCGCCCATGGCAAGAACCTCTTCGGTGTTGTCTACTTGAAAGCCAAGATGGTTGAGGACGCCATTCTTCTCGAAAGGACGTACATTTAACGAGAAGTGTAAAGCAGGGCTATCTAGTTCAAACTTCGCGTAATTGTCCTTTACTTTCGTCGGTTCAGCGTTAAAGAAGCTGCGGTAAAATGCCAGTGACTTCTCAAGATCCGAGCAGTTTACCGCAACGTGCATGCGTTTAATAGCTGCCATTATTACTCGCCATCCTTTAAGAATGCTTCTATACGAGCTTTAATCGCATCTCTAACAGTGCGGAATTGAGTCATGATTTCTTCTTCGGTACCCGTAGCTTTGGCTGGATCTTCAAAGCCCCAGTGCCATTTGATCACATTTGGATTGGAGATAACAGGGCAATGCTCGTCGGCATGTCCGCATAAAGTGATTACATAAGTTGCACGATTTAGAGTCTCAGGATCAATCACATTAGACGAATGGTTTGAAATATCCACGCCAGCTTCTTGCATGACTTGGACGGCGCGGGGATTAAGGCCATGCGCTTCTAAACCTGCGCTTTTCACCTCGTAACGATCTCCGCCAAGCGCGTTCATGAATCCGTCTGCGATTTGACTGCGGCAAGAATTACCGGTACACAAGAAGTAAATGAGTTTCTTTTCCATGTTTGGTGATCTCCTTTTGGATAAGGTTTAGTTTAGGTTGAGAGTTAGATTAACTAATGACTTTGAGCCATAAATAAAGACCCGTAAGCGTAATAAACAAGACGGGTATCGTCAGTACAATACCGGTTTTGAAGTAAGCCCCCCACGTGATCTTCACGCCTTTACGGGAGAGGACGTGCAGCCAGAGCAGGGTGGCCAAAGAGCCAATCGGGGTTATCTTAGGTCCAAGATCAGAGCCGATCACATTGGCATATACGAAAGCTTCACGCAGTGCACCAGTTGGGTTCGTGCCATGAATAGCGAGGGCATCGATCATAACCGTTGGCATGTTATTCATGATGGATGAAAGGATTGCTGCGATAAACCCGGCACCGATTGTGGCAGCGAACAAGCCTTGATCGCCAACCCACTGAAAGACTTTTCCGAGTTCGTCGGTGAGTCCCACATTCCGAAGCCCATAAACGACGACATACATCCCGATGGAGAAGACAACAACCGCCCAAGGGGCTTCTTTTACGATTTTTCCTGTGTGGATCTCAGGGCTACGTCTAGCAATGATGATGAAAGCAATGGCTGCTATACCAGCTATGATCGATACAGGAACCTTGATGTATTCGCTGGTCAAATAAGCGACCAATAGAACCGAAAGGATGATCCACGAAATTTTAAACAGATAAGGATCTTTTATCGCGTCTTTAGGCGCTTTTAACTGGGTCAAGTCATACTGCTTGGGAATACTGCGTCTGAAGAATAGAAAGAGCACTAGCAGACTTGCACCTACCGAGAAGAAAGTGGGAACAACCATCCGGCTGGCATATTCAACAAACCCGATATCAAAGAAGTCGGAAGAAACAATGTTGACGAGATTGCTTACGACAAGTGGAAGAGAGGCCGTATCCGAAATAAAACCGCTGGCGATGACAAAAGGAAGAATCATTCGCTCGTCAAATTTCAAGGCTCTAACCATCGCAAGAACGATTGGCGTTAAGATGAGCGCTGCGCCATCATTAGCAAAGAAAGCAGCCACAGCAGCGCCTAACAAGATGACATAGACGAACATCAATGTACCATTTCCTCTAGCAAAACGTGCCATGTGCAAAGCGGCCCATTCGAAAAAACCGATTTCATCTAAGATAAGCGATATTAAGATGACCGCGACAAAGGCGAGTGTTGCATTCCATACAATTAGGGTGACATCCCATACATCCGTAAAACTAACGACTCCGGCAATTAAAGCTAAAACGGCTCCGCCGCTTGCGGACCAACCGATATTTAATCTTTTTGGCTGCCAAATAACAAAAACTAAAGTGACTAAGAAAATAAGGGACGCGACAACAAGCATAAATCCTCCTAATAAATAATTAATTACAGCTTTCCGTAAGAGCTGCTTCGAGTTGATTTTTCA